>NZ_VNKN01000001.1:0-235145 GCF_007786415.1 Corynebacterium sp. NML180780
CGATGCCGCGGCTGTCGAGGGTGATCAGGTCGTCGAGAAGCGTCATGCCACACAGCATAAACCTGCTTGACCTGCGGGTTCAATGGTTTGTGAGAAGGATTCCACTTTCGGCCGAGCAGGGAACCGGAGGGGTGTTTTCAACGTCTAATAAGGTTTCGGGGTTTCAAGGCAGCGCGCGCACAGGAAAGTGCTACAACTGATGCTATGAAACGAGCAACCAGGGCGTTTATCGCCGCAGCAACTGCCACCGCCATGATCGCCGCCGCGCAGCCGGCCCTCGCACAGGAGGGCGCCGGCGAGATGGGCGTGACCGTCAACGGCGAGCCGGTGAGCGTGGAGCAGGGCGAGGGCGACGAGGTCGTCGTCAACGTCGACGTCGCCGCCGACGGCACCGCCGATTCCGGCGAGCAAGAGCAGCCGGCCGCGGAGGAAACCCAGGACACCGACGTCACCGTGGGCAAGGAGCTCGACGTCGCCGCGATGCTGCTCGGTCTGGTCGCGCTCGTCGCCGCGATGGCCGCCGGCTGGCTGTACTTCGCCGCGCCGGTCCTGGGCATCGAACTGCCCACGCTCAACCTGCCGTTCTAGCGGCGCGGGGGCTGTGCTAGCGTCGCCAGTGTGACACGGGGTGCCCCCGAGCGAGGGGCTGAGATCAGACCCGTCGAACCTGCACTAGCTCGAACTAGCGAAGGGATTGTCCCCATGCACGCTGCGCCCGCACTGCCCCGCATCCTCACTATCGCCGGCACCGATCCGACCGGCGGCGCCGGAGTCCAGGCCGACATCAAGTCGATCCAGGCCGCCGGCGGGTACTCGTATAGCGTCGTGACCTCGCTGGTCGCGCAGAACACGACCGGCGTGCAGGAGATTTTCGCCCCGCCGGTCGAGTTCCTGCGCTCACAGCTGCGCTCCGTCGCGGACGACGTGGAGATCGACGCCATCAAGATCGGCATGCTGGGCACCACCGAAATCATCGACGTGGTCCGGGACTT
Source organism: Corynebacterium sp. NML180780 (assembly GCF_007786415.1). Lineage (NCBI taxonomy): Bacteria > Bacillati > Actinomycetota > Actinomycetes > Mycobacteriales > Corynebacteriaceae > Corynebacterium > Corynebacterium sp. NML180780. Next base: position 993 of record NZ_VNKN01000001.1, read on the forward strand.
CCTCACCGCACACGCGCGAACGTGCAGGGTGGTGTTGGATCCGGTGATGGTGGCGTCGTCAAGCGATCGGCTCCTTACGCGCGAGGCTGAAGCGGCTCTGCGCGAGCTGGCGCGGCTCGCCGACGTGATCACCCCGAACCTGCCTGAGCTGGCCGTGCTCGCCGGCGCGGAGACCGCCACCGAATTCGACGCCGCGATCGCGCAGGCGCGGGGGCTGGCGCGCGAGCTGGGCACGACCGTCATTGTCAAGGGCGGCCACCTGGGCGGCGCGCACGCGGATAACGCCGTGGTCACCGCCGAGAGCGTGCACCGCGTGCCCGTGCAGCGCGTGGACACGAAGAATACGCACGGCACCGGCTGTTCGTTCTCTTCGGCGCTGGCCACGCGGCTGGGCGCCGGCTTTGACACGCCCGCGGCGACCGAGTGGGCGTCGCGCTGGCTGCACGAGGCGATCGCGCACGCTGATGCGCTCGCCGTTGGGCGCGGGCACGGCCCCGTCGACCATGGGCACATGAACCGTCGCATGCAGCGCGCGGCCGATACGCGCCCCGAGCACTTTTTGCTTATCGACGCCCCACCAACCCCTCCCCTCGCCACACCGTCAGGCCCCTACACCCAGGCACTGTGGGACGCCTCGGCGCCGTACCTCACCGCCATCATGGAGCTGCCGTTCATCCGCGCGCTCGGCGACGGCACCCTGCGCCGCGAGGACTTCCTCTTCTACCTCGAGCAGGACGCGTACTACCTGGTGAGGTACGCGCGCTCCCTGCACGCGCTCGGCGGCGCGTGGGCTTCGGATGCCGACGAGGCGATCGCCGACGAGCAGGAGATGCAGCGCACCTGGCTCGCTGACCTGGACCGCGAGACGCTGCCGTCGCCGGTCACGCGCGCCTACACTGACTTCCTGCTGGCCTCCACGCTCGGCGAGCCCGCGGCGATCGGGCAGGCCGCGGTGCTGCCCTGCTACTGGCTGTACTACGAGGTCGGCGCGCGCCTGGCCAAGCGCAACCACGACGCGCACCCCTACCGCGACTGGTTGGCAACCTACGCCGGCGACGAGTTCCTCGCGTCGGTGCGCGGCGCGATCGACCGCTGCGAGCGCACGCTTGCAGACGCCCCGGACGCGCTCGACGCCGCGGTGCGCGCCTGCGCCGTCGCCTCGCGCTACGAGCTCGACTTCTTCGACCAGGCGGACCGCGCGTGGGTGATCCGCGATGTCTAGGCCGCTCGACCTGCGCTGCTACTTCGTCACCGGGCAGCCCGCCGAGGAGGTCCCGCGCATCGCTGCGCTGGCGGCCGCGGGCGGCGCGGGCGTGATCCAGGTGCGCAGCAAGCCGATCGAAGAGTCCGCGCTCGAGTCGCTGGCCTGCGCGGTCGCCGACGCCGTCGCTCAAGCCAACCCCGCCACGCGCGTGCTTATCGACGACAACGTCCACCTCGCCGCCCGCCTCATCCCCACCCACCACGTCCACGGCGTACACATCGGCCAGGACGACATGGACCCACGCGACGCCCGCGCGCTGCTCGGCCCCGACGCCATCATCGGGCTGACCACCGGGACCCTCGACCTGGTGCAGGAGGCCAACGAGTACGCCGGCGTGATCGACTACATCGGCGCGGGCCCGTTCCGCCCCACGCCCACGAAGGACTCGGGCCGCGCCCCGATCGGGCTTGACGGGTACCCGGCGCTCGTCGAGGCGTCGCGGCTGCCGGTGGTGGCGATCGGCGACGTCCACGCCTCCGACGCCGCCGCCCTCGCCGCCACCGGTGTGGCCGGCGTGGCGATCGTGCGCGGTTTCATGCGCGCCGAGGACCCGCGGGCGATGGCGGCGGGTATCGCGGCCGACTTCGACCGCGTGGCTGCGGGCGGCGCGCTGTGAGCACCTACGAGCACGTCATTGTCGGCGCCGGCATCATCGGCCTGACCACCGCCTTCGAGCTCGTGCGACGCGGGGTGGACCCGCAACGCATCGCGCTCGTGGACCCGGCGCCCGCCAGCGGGGCGACCAACGTGGCTGGCGGCATGCTCGCCCCCGCCGCGGAGGTGCAGTACCGCCAGGAGCCGCTGTACCCGCTCATGCTGCAGTCGGCGGAGTTGTACCCGTCGCTGGTGAAGGACCTCGTCGCGGCCATCCCCGGCACCGACGTGGGGTACCGCACCGAGTCGACGTTCGTCGTCGCCGCCGACCGCGCCGACGCCACCCACCTGCGCGAGCTCACCGAGCACCAGCACACGCACGGGATGGACGTCGACAGGCTGACGCTGCGCCAGGCCCGCTCGCAGGAGTCGGGACTCAGTCCGCAGCTCGCGGGCGTGATAGAGATCCCCGGCGACCACCAGGTCAACCCGCGGATGTTCGCCGCTGCCCTGCTGCGCGTGCTGGACCACAAGGGCGTTCGGCTTGTCCGCGAGAAGGCGGGCGCGCTGCTGTGGGAGGGGGCGGCGTGTGTGGGGGTTGAGGTGGGCGTCGAGAAGCGAAAAGTGCTCGGCGCGACGACCTATGTGTGCAACGGGCTTGGGGCGCGCGCGCTGGGCCTGCCGCTGAACCTGCGGCCGGTGCGCGGCGACATGCTGCGGCTCGGGGCCGCCAACGCGCCGGTGGGCCGCGTGATCCGCGCGTTTGTGGAGGATCGGCCGGTCTACATCATTCCGCGCACCGACGGCACGATCGCCGTGGGCGCGACCAGTCGCGAGGACGCGCGCGAGCGACCAGCCGTCGACGGGGTGTACACGCTGCTGCGCGACGCCATCCGCATCGTGCCGGGGCTCGAGGACTGCGAACTCATCGAGGCGCTCGTGGGCAACCGCCCCGGCACGCCCGACGACCTGCCGTACCTGGGGCTTGGCGGCGAGAACCTCGTCGTGTCCACCGGCTATTTCCGGCACGGCATCTTGCTGGCGGCGCTCGGCGCGCGCGTCGGCGCTGACCTTGGGCTTCGGCGCACCACGGCGGTGGACATCGCCGCGTGCGACCCCGCCCGCCACAAGTAAAGGAGCATCATGCGCATTACTGTCAACGATCAACCCCGCACCTTCGACGCCGCGCCCACCGTCGCGCAGCTCGTCGACGAGGTGGTGGGCCGTTCCGAGGGTGTCGCCGTGGCCGTCAACGGCAAGGTGGTGCCCGCGAGCCAGTGGGGCCGGGTGCTTAACGACGCCGACGTCGCCGACATCCTCACCGCCGTCCAAGGAGGCTAACCGTGCTGCAGATCGCGGATAAGGCATTCGACTCGCACCTGATCATGGGCACGGGTGGGGCGACGAGCCAGCAGCTGCTGGAAGACGCGCTCGTTGCCAGTGGGACGCAGTTGACTACGGTGGCGATGCGTCGGCACGCGGCGCGCGCGGACGGTGGCGGCGAGAGCGTCTTCGACATGCTCACCCGCCTGGGGATCGACCCGCTGCCGAACACCGCGGGCTGCCGCACGGCGCGCGACGCGGTGCTCACCGCGCAGCTGGCGCGCGAGGCGCTCGGCACGAACTGGGTGAAGGTGGAGGTCATCGCCGACGACCACACGCTGCTTCCGGACGTGGTCGAGCTCGTCGACGCCTGCGAACTGCTCGTCGCCGACGGCTTCACCGTGCTCGCGTACACCTCTGACGACCCGGTGGTCGCGGCGCGCCTCGAGCAGGTCGGCGTCCACGCGGTCATGCCGCTGGGCTCCCCGATCGGCACCGGGCTCGGCATCCTCAACCCGCACAACATCGAGCTGATCTGCTCGCGCGCCGAGGTGCCAGTGCTTCTCGACGCCGGCGTGGGCACCGCCTCCGACGCCGCCCTTGCCATGGAACTCGGCTGCGACGGGGTGCTGCTGGCCAGTGCCGTGAACCGCTGCCAGGACCCGGTCGCCATGGCGCAGGCGATGCGCCACGCGGTGGAAGCGGGGCGCTTGGCGCGGGGCGCGGGGCGGATTCCGCGGCGGACGCATGCGGAGGGCGCGTTGGCGTCGTCAAGCTTTGAAGGCCTGGCGAGCTGGGAGGACCAGGTGCTATGAGCCTCCCCCACGCTGAGCTGCGGCGCACCGCGCGCCAGACGCTGCTCCCGGGCTTCGGGCTGGCGGGCCAGGAGGCGCTCAATCGCGCGCACGTGCTGGTCATCGGCGCGGGCGGGCTCGGGTGTCCGGTGATGCAGTCGCTGGTGGCGACGGGCGTCGGCACGATCACGGTCATCGACGACGACGTCGTGGACGACACCAACATCCACCGCCAAATCCTGTTCAGCGCCGCCGATGTCGGCCGGCCCAAAGTCGAGGTGGCGGCCGAGCAGCTGCGACGGCACCGCGACGACGTGCGCATCAACGCCCTGAACGAACGACTCGACGCGTCCAACGCCGCCGAGTACTTCCGCGACGCGGACCTGGTCATCGACGGCTCCGACACGTTCACCACGAAGTTCCTCGCCGCCGACGCCGCCGAACTCACCGGCACCCCGCTGGTGTGGGGTTCGGTGCTGCGCTTCCACGGCGAGGTCGCGGTCTGGCACTCCGGCCCGAACATGCGCGGCGTGGGCCTGCGCGACCTCTACCCCACCCACCCCGCGCCCGAGGACACCCCGGACTGCGCCACCGCGGGCGTGCTCGGCGTGACCACCTCCGTCGTCGGCGGGCTCATGGCCACCGAGGCGGTAAAGCTCCTCGCCGGGATGGACGAGGCGGAGATCGGCGTGCTCACCGTCTACGAGGCGCTCGCCGGCACGCTCAAGCGCTTCCAGGTCGCGGCCGACCCGGAGCGCGAGCTGGTGACGAGCCTGGACGCCCACGCCGCGCCGGCCGCCTCGTGCGCGGTGCCACAGCACGGCGACGGCGAGAAAGCGCGGCTACTCGCGCAGATCGCGGACGGCGAAGCGACCGCGCTCGACGTGCGCGAACTCGGAGAGAAGGCGATCAAGGACCTGCCGCAGGAATCCGCGCACCTGCCCACGTCCGCGTGGCGCGAGGACCCGGACGCGGCGATCGCGCTGCTCGACGAGCTGCGCGGTGCGGGCGACGTCGTGGTGTACTGCGCCTCCGGGAAGCGGTCCGCGGACTTTGTGGAGCGCTTCGGCGAGGCCGCCGCGGAGCGCGGAGTCACGCTGCGCAGCCTGCCGGGCGGGCTCTAGCCGCTGCGCCGTGCGGGTTACTCAGTCAGAGTGCTTTCGCCCCTGGCTTCGAGGAGCTGTTCCATCTCGTCCATCTCGGCGGTTTGGACGTCGAGCATTTGCTGGGCCAGGTCCACGAGGGGCTGGTAGCCGCCGTTATCGATCTGGTCTTGGGTCATGGCAACGGCACCCTCGTGGTGGGAGTGCATCAGCTGGAGGAACAGGGTGTCTGCGTCCTCGCCATCAAGTTTTTCCAGCTGCTCCATCTGCTCTGGCATCAGCATGCCGTTGGCGACGTGCGGGGCATGCTGTGCCATCAGGTCGCCCTGGTCCCATTGCTCGGCCCAGTCGACCATGGTGTCGATCTCTTCCTCTTGCCCGACTTTAATTCGTTCGGCGAGGTCCGCTGTGGCTTCGCTCGTGCCGTCCGCGGCCAGGATGATGTCGCTCATGTCCACGGCTTGCTGGTGGTGCGGTGTCATCATCCCGAGAAAGTGCAGGTCCACCCCGTTGACTTCTGCGGGTTGGTTGGCCCCGGATGTCACCTCGACACCGTCCTTGTCGGTCTGGGTGGCGTTTTCTCCGGCGCATGAGACTGCACTGACCCCCAGTAGTGCAACGGCAGCCAGGCCGGTGATGCGTCGACGAAGTGGTGTGTGTGTCATGGAAGGGCCCTCCTCAGACCGAAGTATCTGCGCCATACCCAGGATGGGTATACCCCCTAAGGGTATCGCAGAGCGCTCACACCACGCCGAAGGGGGCCAGCGATCGCCCTATTTAGGCGGGATTCCCAGGGTGTGCGCGAGGCGTCGCCAAGCAACGCGCGCGGCGGAGTGCGGCAGCGCGACGACCTCCCGGGCATAGTTCTTCGCACGCGAGCGCCGCGGGGTGCGCGCCGGCACCATCTCCACCGGAATGCCCAGGTGCCAGGCCCACACGCGCGTGCGACGGACGTGGAAATTGCTGGTCACCACGATCAGGCGCGGCGAGTGCGGGAAGAGCGCGCGAGAGTTCTCCAGGTTCTCGTTCGTCGATGTCGCGTGAGGCTCCTCGACGATCAGCTCGCGGGGCACGCCGCGCTCGGCGAGCCAGCGCGCCATCACGCCCGATTCGCCGCATCCGGTGACCACGATGGTCCGCTCTGCCCCGGCGCGGGCGTCGATACGCCAGCGCACGAGCGCGGCGACAAGCCGGGCGTTGAGCATGCGGGAGGGGCGACCGTCGACAATGCGCGCCCCGAGCACCACGATGGGGCTGCTACTCACCCAGCAACCGGCTGCGCAGCGCCTCGTCCTTCTTCTCCACGGCGGCGGCCATGTCCTCCTGGTAGCGCACCATCTTCGCCTGCAGCTCGGCGTCGGCCGCGCCGAGGATGCGCGCGGCGAGCAGGCCAGCGTTCTTCGCCCCGCCGATGGAGACGGTGGCCACCGGCACGCCCGCCGGCATCTGCACGATGGACAGCAGCGAATCCATGCCGTCGAGCGTGTCCAGCGCGCGCGGGATACCAATGACCGGCAGCGGCGTTGCAGCCGCGACCATGCCGGGCAGGTGGGCGGCGCCACCAGCGCACGCGATGATCGCGCGCAGGCCCCGCTCGTGGGCGCTCTTCGCGTACGCGAGCATCTTGTCGGGCGTGCGGTGCGCGGACACCACGCCGACTTCGAAGGGCACGCCGAACTCGGCGAGCACCTCGGCGGCGGGTTGGACGGTGCCCCAGTCGGAATCGGAGCCCATGATCAGGCCAACGAGGGGTTGCTGTGCGGTCATCGGTTCAACCTTTCTTGTTGCAGCGCTTTTCGACGCCAGCCTACGTCCAACTCGCCGTCACCAGGAACTGCGCGGCGTGCTCGGCGAGCTTGCGCGTGGACACCACGTCGTAGCCGGTGACGTTGACGTGCCCGATCTTGCGTCCCGGGCGCCAGTCCTTGCCGTAGAGGTGGACCTTCGCCTCCGGGTAGCGCAGCATGACTTCCCTAACGCGGCGCTCCATCGGCATTTCCGGATCTTCCTCGCCGCCGAGGACGTTGACCATGACGGTGACGGGGGCGACCATTTCGGTCTCGCCGAGCGGGAAGTCGAGCACGGCGCGCATGTGTTGCTCAAACTGGGAGGTCAGGCAGCCATCCTGCGTCCAGTGCCCCGTGTTGTGGGGGCGCATGGCCAGCTCGTTGACGGACACGGCGGTGCCGGTCTCCGTCTTGTACTCGAACAGCTCCACCGCCATCACACCGGTGACATCGAGCTTGCGGGCGATGAGCTTGGCCAGGTTCTGGCACTCGCGCGCCAGCTGCGTCGACAGGTCCGGGGCCGGGGCGATCGCGACGTGGCAGATGCCGTCGGTCTGGCGCGACTCCACGACCGGCCACACGCGCATCTCGCCGGAGCGGGTGCGCGCCACCATGGCGGACAGCTCGCGGACAAAGTCGACCTTCTCCTCGGCGTAGAGCACGATGTCTTGGCCCAGCATGTCGCCCACCAGCTCCACGAATTCGTCGAGCGAGTCCGGGAACCAGACGCCCTTGCCGTCGTATCCGCCGCGGGTGGTCTTCAGGCATACGCGGTGCTCGTGGCGCTCCCAGAATGACTTCGCCGCATCCACCGAGTCGATCGGCGCGTAGTCAGGCACCGGCACGCCGAGCGATTCCAGCTTGCGGCGCTGCTCCAGTTTGTCCTGGGCGTAGATGAGGGCTTCGGGGCGCGGTTCGACGGTCACGTTGGCGTCGATAAGCTGCTCCAAATGCTCGTTGGGCACATGCTCATGGTCGAAGGTGACCGCGGCCGCACCGTGCGCGACCTCCTGAAGATCCTCCAGGTTGGTGTAATCGCCGATGCGCACATCGCCGAACACCTGCGCGGCCGACGAGTCTTCACTCCCCGCAAGCAGGCGAGTGTGCAGGCCGAGTTCGATGGCCTCGGTGTGCATCATGCGGGCGAGTTGGCCGTCACCGACGACCACGACAGTTGGCATTTGTTGTGCGTCTTTCACGCACTTCACCTTACCCTGGTGCTATGGCTTCGAATTATCAGGCGCTTTCCCGCCACACCATCTTCCAGAACTCGCTTATGACCGCTCTCCTCGACGGCATTTACGACGGCGAGCTGACCATCAGCGACATCCTGTCTAAAGGCAACTTCGGCCTCGGCACCTTCGATGCGCTCGACGGCGAGATGATTATCCTCGACGGAGTCTGCTACCAGCTCACCAGCGACGGCAAGGCGCGCGTCGCGGACCTGGACCAGCGCACGCCGTTTACGGTGGTGACGAACTTCGTGCCGCGCATCACCGTCGACGCACCGCAGGGCATGCGCCGCGGCGAACTGTCCGCCTTCGTGGACAGCCTGGAGCCCAGCCGCAACTTCTTCTACGCCGTGCGCATCACCGGCACCTTCGACAAGGTGGTCACCCGCACCGTGAGCAAGCAGGAAAAGCCCTACCGCCCCATGACCGAAGCAATTAACGACGACGCCGAGCACCACTTCGAAAACGTCACCGGCGTCATCGGCGGCTTCCGCACCCCCGCCTACGCCAAGGGCATCAGCGTGCCGGGCTGCCACGTCCACTTCATCGACGACGAGCGCACCTCCGGCGGCCACGTCCTCGACTACACCGTGCGCGAAGCCCGCATCGAACTGTGCCCCGGCACCGACATGGACCTCCACCTGCCGGTCACCGCCGAGTTCCAGCAGAGCGACCTCACGCCGGAGGACCTGGACAGCCAGCTGCACGACACGGAGATCAAGGGCGCGCAGATTAATGGGTAGTGCGTCCTCACCACTGGAACCGGAACCGATCGACTACGCATTGTGGGGGCTGACGGCGCTGGCGTTTGTGCTGGCAGTCGCGGCGCTCGTGTGCATTGCGCGCGACGAGCACACGACGAAATCAGGCGTCGTTTCGCTTCTCGTTGTGCTGCTGGTCCCGCTGTTGGGACCGATCATGTATTTCGTGTACCGGAGGCGCTAGCGCAGCTCGCCCGCGAGCGCCTTCTGCAGCGCCTTGTCGACGGCGCGCGCCTTGCCCACCTGCTCGAAGACGAGCGGACGGTCGTAGCCATAGACCGCCACCGAGATCCCGCCCTTGACGCGGCGGGCGGAGTGGATCTGCTCCAGGGGGATCGAGTCGACCGCGCCCCGGCGCCCGCGGGCGAGGATGCGGCGGTCCGTGAGGATGAAGCGGCGGCGACGGGAGCTGACCAGCGGGGCCACGAAGCGCCACAGCGCCAAAAACGCCCACACCAGCACGACGACGTTGCGCAGCGCCGGGTCCACGCCCGGGGTCACATCCATCCAGCCGATGGCGATCCAGGCCACGCCCGTGATCACGATGAGTTCCATGAGGGGGAAGGTGAGGGTGGAAAGGGGGGCGCAGACGTCGGCAAGCACCTGCTCGTCTTTGCTCGTCTGAAACCGCACCTTTCTTGACATGCGACCAGGCTACTGTTTCGGGCGCAGGTGATGCACATCGCCGACGGAGTACGCGGTGCCGTCGATGATCACTTCACCATTGTCGTTGATGCCGTCGACCACGCCGTGGACGTCGCGGTCGTGCAGCTCCATACGCACCGTCTGGCCGATCGTGGAGCAGACCCTGCGGTAGTCGGCGAGCAGCTGCGGGTCGCGGTCCTGCCACTGGCCGAGGCGGTGGCCCATAGCGCGCAGGACCTCGATGGTGAAGTCGTCGAAGTCGACGTCGATGCCTTCGAGGTTGAGCGCCGTCGCAGTATCGACGGGCAGCTGCTCCGGGCGGAAGTTCACGTTGATGCCAATGCCCACGACCACGTTCGGCAGCGCCAGGTTGGACAGGATGCCCGCGATCTTCTTGCCGCCGATCTGTACGTCGTTCGGCCACTTCAGGCGCGCCTGCGGCACGACGTCGGTGACCGCCACGCCCGGCGCGATGGAGAGCAGGCCGAAGTGGTTGGGGTCCGTGCCTGCGTCGATGACCATGCTCATGGCCAGCTGCGCGCCCTTCGGCGTGACCCACGTGCGGTTCAAGCGGCCCTTGGAGGCGGTCTGCTCGTCGGCGATGAGCACCATGCCGGCCTCGCCGTCCTTGACCATGTCTGCGTTGGTGGAGCCGGTGGTCTCCGTGTAGCGCACCTTCGGCCAGTAGTCGGCGACGGCGGTTTGGATGCGGGCGAGGTCCTTTACTGTCATGCCCACGATTCTATGCGGTGTGGGGTGTGGTGTGGCGTGGTGTGTGTGGGGTGACGGGGACGCAAGTAACGACGCGGGCGTGTAGCTATAATTTTTGGAGTTGGGATCCGGAAGGTAGGTGACCCACGTGGAAAGGCGTCACATCTCAGAGGACGAGGTCTACGTCCCCAAGACCGACGTGCCGCCTCACGCCGGCCACATCGCAGCGGCCAAGCTCATCATGAAACGCCACCGCGAGGGCAAGAGTCGCTTGGAAATCACCCCGAAGATCCGCTACCTCGCCAACTACGATTCCTAGGGTTTCCTTTGCCGTATCACCCCGGCGTAGCGTGGCAGGCATGAATACATTGCAAAAAGCACTCATCCCCGTCTTCGGTGGCGCGGGAGTACTCCACTTTGTCAAGCCTGAGCCATTCGACGGCATCGTTCCCGAGCAGCTGCCCGGCAGCGCGCGGACCTACACCTACGTCTCCGGCGTGGCCGAACTCGCTACCGCAGCCCTGCTTGCCAACGCGAAGACGCGCGCGACCGGTGGCGCCGTCGCGGCGGCGCTTTTGCTCGCCGTGTGGCCGGCCAACTTCAATATGGCGTGGCAGTGGCGCAACAAGCCCTGGTACCTGCAGGCGGGCGCCATCGCACGTCTCCCGCTGCAGATCCCGATGATCCGTGCTGGGTGGGACCTCTATAAGCAGGGCGCGAAATAACACGTGCCAGTTCGCTGCTACTTTCCCTCGGCTGCTTGGTGGGCCAGCATAAATTCGACGACGGCATCGATCGCGCGGCCGTCCTCGCCTCCACAGACGTAGGCACGAGCCAGGAGGTCGTGGAATTGCGCCTCTACGGCCCCGCTCCCCTCCCGATCGTGCGGGACCACCAACACGATGCCGTCAGGCAGGAGCGCGTTCGCAGCCAAAATCGCGGTCCGCTTGTTACCGTCCTCGAACGGCTGAGCCCTGGCCAATACGACGAAAAGCCGTGCTGCGTCAGCGGGCGTCGGGCTTAGTCCGGTCACGGTGTCGTCGATAAGCAATTGCAGCGCGTCCATATCCAAAGCCGGGGGCATATGGTCGCCGTGGACCGTGCGCACACCAATGCGCTGCTCCTCGCGGCGCAGCTCACCCGGATGCAAGGCCGCCGAGCGCGTCATTGCGGCATTAATCTCACAGACATGCGCCGCGGCGATTGTCTCGCGGCCACGTTTTATCCGCAACGCCACTCGCGCAGCAGCCTGCAAATCTTGTAACAGCTGCAGGTCGGCACGCGAGGAAATCCCGTCGGTTGTGCCGTTTTCCAAAAAAGCCGCGGTCGCGAGCCGCCCTGACCGCAAATTTTCAAATACCTTGCCAGCAGAGTAAATGACTGCGACAAGCTTGTCCGTACGCAACATGCCTCATAGGATAGCGCCTCGCAGCCACTTTCGACCATACGTTCGACGATCCCTCTGCCGATGTTCGGCTGCCCAATTACTGTGGGCCACATGACAGCTACGCCCCACCCGCCCTCATCCCCCTACGCCACCGCTCTGCTCGCGGCCGTCGATACTGCGCAAGCCGGCGACCCCCTCGCCCCGGTCACTGTGCTGTGCCCCACCCCCGCCTTCGACGATGTGGTCGCCGCCATTGCCACCGGCGGCCCGCGCCTCGGGGTGGACGTGGTCACGCTCGACATGCTGCTGCAGCGCGCCGCGCGTGATCAGGAGTCCCGCACGCTGCTGCAGCGCGCCGATGTCGCCGCCTTCGTCGCTCGCATCCTCGCCGATGGCGCCGAACCGACCCCCTTCCATGAGGCCAAGCTGCATACTTCCGCGGCCACGCATGCAGCGCTTATCGACGCCCTGTATACCCTCCTCAACTCCCCCGCCGAATGGCGCGCGGACCACGGCGGCGCACAGCTACCCAGCATCGTGGCCGAGATCGCCCAGCGCGCCGCCGAAGAGTTCCGCGATACTCGCTTCACCTTCCCGGACGCGGTCCGTGCCGCCGCCGACTCCCACCGCGGGGCGCTCATCACCGTCGGCGCGCTGGCCCACGACGCGCGCACCGAATGGGCGCTGGCCCAGTTCCAGCAGGCCACGCCCGTCGATCTGCCAGACCTGCGTGAGCGCACCGAACGCGTCTCGCTGATCGCCGAGCCGGACGAGGCCACCTACGTCACCGGCCGAATCCTCGACGCCGTCGTCCAAGGCACCCCGCTGCACGCAATCGCCGTGGCCTACTGCGACGACGCGGAGCTTCCGTTCCTCACCCATGCCCTCGACGAGGCGGGCATCCCCTACCACGCGCCCGCGCGCGACGTGTGGGCTCAGCACAACGTGTTCCGCGCCCTGACCGCCCTGCTCACGCTGCGCCCTGCCGAGATGCACCGCCACCAGCTCGTGGAGCTGCTCTCCACTGGCAAGGTGGCGGACGGACTGGGCCTGCGCGCCTTCGACGCCGGCTCGCGAGACCGCCTCGGCACCGCGCTCACCGGTAGCGACTGGGACGCGGTGCTCGACACCGCCACGCGCCAGGCCGAGGACGGCACCCCGGAGCGCGAGCGCGTGCCCGAACGCAGCGTGACCGCCGCCCGCTGGGTCGTCGACCTGCGCGCCACGCTCGCCCCGCTTGAGCAGGCGGAGAGCTGGGAGGGCTTCGCCTCCGCGTTCCGGAAGATCGCGCTGGAGGTCCTGAACATCGGGAAGCCGCAGCAGGCGATCTACCTGGACCCGCTGGTGGACCAGCTCGCCGCGCAGCAGGGCGCACCCCAGCGCGAGCGCGCGCTTGAGATCGCTCGCGAGCTCGCCGCCCGCCCGGCGCGCGCCACCGCCACCGGTGTGCTCACCGTCGGGCCGCTGGAGAGCCTGGACGGGCGCAACCTCCAGCTCGCGTTCATCACCGGTGCCACCGACGCCGCCCTGCCCGGCTCACTCACCCCCAGCGCGACGATGACGCAGGCGCAGCAGCACACCACCCCGGAGCAGTTTTTGGCGAGGAGGGAGCGGACGCTTTCGGCGGCGCTGCGGGCGTCGAAAAGCATTGTGCTCACACGTTCCCGATCCGGCATCGCCGGCGGAGGCCTGACCGAGCCCTCCACCTGGCTTGAGCAGGAAGAAACCCGCGTCGATGCGCTCTACCCGGGGCTAGTAAGCGGCGAGCGCACGCCCACGAGCCAGACTGAATTGGCACTGGCGAACGCGCTGGTCGGCACCCCGAGCGAGCGGGCGGCGCGCTACGCGGAGATCATGCAGGCGCGGCATGCGGGCGTCGCCGGCGAATTTACCGGCTACACCGGCACCGACTTTGGCCTGCACACGCTGCAGAAACCGATTTCCAGCTCCGCGCTGGAGGGCTTTACCAAGTCGCCGCTGGAGTACTTTATCCAGCGCGTGACCGGCAACTGGGTGCTTGAGGACGACGCGGAGGATATGCACGTCGCCTCCGCCGACACCGGCACGATCCTGCACGCAGTGCTGGAGCACTGGACCAACGAAATGTGGCTGGACAATCCCAACCGCCCCGAGCACTACGCCGACCTGGATTGGGAGGGCGAGGCCGTCGAGGTGATGGATCACACCCTAGACCGGGAGCTGGCGCAGCACCGCAGTGACCAGATCAACGCGCTGGTGTGGGACACGTTCGCCGAGCAGGCGCGCAAGGACGTACACGGCTGGCTCGCCCAGGAGCGCAACGAGGCAGAAGAGGGCTGGACGCCACTTGCCACCGAGTTCGCCTTCGGCAACACCACCGAGGAACCGGCAGCATCCCTGCTGCTGCCGGCGCTCGGCGTGGAGCTGCCCGTGAAGGGCTACGCCGACCGGGTGGACTACCGCCTGGAGCGCAACGAGGAGGACGGCACCGAACGGTTCGTCCTGCGCGTCACTGACTTCAAATCGGGCAAAGGCGACCGCCCCAAAAAGGCGGTCACGCAGAAAACACCGACCGGCAAGCTTGATCCGAAGGACGGGCCGAAGTACTACTTCCAGCTCGCGCTCTACGGCCACGTCATCGGCACGCTCGCCAACATCGGCGACCCGGCCACGCTCTTCCCCGGCGGCCCTGCCGTGTGGCCCGGCGAGGTGGACGCGGTCGAGGCCCGCTACTGGTACTTCCGCGACCCCAAAACCCCCTACGTAGGCATCACTGTCGACGACGCGGCCGTGGCCACGCTCCAAACCAACCTGAGCAACATGTACCGCCACATCGAGCGCGGCCACTTCCCGCCCCACCCGCTCCCCGAGTGGTGGTCCAACAGCGCGCGCCTGCGCCTCGGTACCGCTAACTACAACGCGTTGACCGACATCCTCGCCCCGCTGGATTTCGACACCCCACTCGAGACCGATACCGCAGACGCCGACGTCTAAGCCTCAAGGAGAACCACCAGTGACTACCGCACACCCCACCGACCCGACTCTCCACGCGCGGCTTACCGAGGACGAAGCCAACCGTGAATTCATCCAAAACCAAGTCGAGCTCTCCTGCTTCGTCGAGGCGGGTGCCGGCTCCGGCAAGACCGTCATGCTCATCCAGCGCCTGCTCACGCTGATTATCGAGCACGGCACCCGCATCGATCAGATCGCCGCCATCACCTTCAACGAAGCCGCAGCCGCGGAGCTCACCGCCCGTCTGCGCCGCGCGCTCATCCAGGTCCGCGACACCGGGGCATACACGCTCGGCAATGGGCAGCCTCGCGCATTCCACGACCCGGAGCGGGCCAAGCAGCGCGCCCAAGAAGCGCTCGAAGGACTGCCCGGCGCCGCGCTCGGCACGCTTCATTCCTTCTGCCTGCGCGTGCTCAAGCAGTACCCGCTGGAGGCCGGCCTGCCGCCCAAGGTCGACGCTGTCGATGACCTCGCCGCTTATTTCTCCTCTACCCAGCACAGCGAGGCAATTATCGAGACCATTACCGCGCTTTTCGAGGGCAGCGAAGAAGCCACAGCAACTATCGACGCCCTGCCGACGAACATCTCCGCAGCCGAATTCATCACCCAACTGCAGTATCTCCTGGGCGAGGGCGTGACCTTCAAGCACCTGCAGGAGCTGGTCGAGTGGATGGACGCGCACTGGGGCGAGCTCGGCGCCACGATCAAAGCGTCCGCCTTCGAGGCCCCACCCGAAGACGAGCTACGAGCCAGTCTTCGCAAGCAGCTGCGCCTGATCCGCGATCGCGCCTACGCCTCGGGTGTCTCCGACAAACTCCTCGCCTTCTTCGATGACCGCCTGGCCGAGCTCGACGCGGCGGACTCCCTCGCCGAGCTCAAGTTGCCTAAACCTGGCAACACCGGCGGCAGCAAGCCGGAAGCTAAGCAGGTCAAGGAGGAGTACAAAGACTTCCTCGAGCGGCTCGATGAGCTTGGGTGCTACGCGGGGTACACGGCGACGTCGACAATCGCTCCCGTGCTCGCGGCTCTTGTGCTCAGAGCGGCCGACGCGCGCCACCGCACCGGCGTCCTCGAGTTCCACGACATGATCTACCTGACGCAACAGCTCGTGGTCGACGACGAGGTGCGCGCAAAGCTGCATGAGCAATACCGCGTCATCTTCGTCGACGAATTCCAGGACACCGACCCCGCGCAGCTCGACATCGTCACCGCGATCGCCCGCGGGCCGCACGACACCCCGCAGCCCGGCCGCCTGTTCATGGTCGGCGACCCGAAGCAGTCGATCTACAAGTTCCGCAACGCCGACATCGACACCTACGTCGCCGCACGCACCAGCGCCGCCACCCGCGATGCCGACCATGGTGTGAAGCAGCTCTCGCGAAACTTCCGTTCCTCAGAAGCGGTCGTCGCCGCTGTCAACGAGCTCTACGGGCAGCTTTTCGACGCCCACGCGAGCTCCAAAGACGGCCCCGCCCAAGCCCACTACGTGCCCATGCTCCCCCAGGACGCCGCGGAAGGCCGCGAGGGCGCGTTCATCGTGCTGCAGGACGCAGACGCGGAAGACCTGCCGCCCGCCGAACTGCGCGAACGCGAAGCCGCCGACGTTGTCGCGCTCATTCGTGCGGCGGTTGCCGGTGCGGACCCCCGCTTCGTCCACCACAGCGGTGCGCAAGCCGGAGCGCCCCTGCGCTACTCCGACATCGCCATCGTCGTGCCCACCCACAACGATGCGCTGCGCCTGATGCAGGTCCTCGGCGACGCAGACATCCCCTGGGTTTCCGAGGGCTCCGGCGCGCTTTTTGCCACCCCGGAGCTGAACGACCTGTTCACTGTACTGCGCGCGGTGGCCGACCCCGCTGACGACTTCACCCGCATCGCTGCCCTGCGCACCGCACTTCTCGGCTGCTCGGATGCGGACATCGCTCGGTGGGCGCAGGTACGCCGCGAGCACCTCGATGAAGCCCCGGAGTCGCTCGACGCCGCGATTACGCAGGATGAGGTTGCTGCGAGCGTCGACACTTGCGTCGAGCAGCTTCGCCGACTTTCTGCGGAAGCACAGCGCACCGATGCGGCGACCATGGTGCGCCGCATCGTCGCGGAGTTCGGACTCGCGGAGGCCTACGCCGCAAGTGGCCACCCCGACCACCTCCCGCGCGTGGAGACGTTGCTCACGCTCGCTGACCGCTTCTCTGCCACAACCGGGCTCGGCCTCCGCGAATTTGTTCGCTGGTCTGACACCCAAGCTGAAACCAACCAGGGCGTCTCCGAGCCTCTGCTTGATACCGGCACCGACGCAGTTCGCTTCATGACGATCCACAAGTCCAAAGGTCGCGAGTTCCCCATGGTCATCGCCGCTGGCATGTCCGGCCACACCTCGAGCAGTCGCGCGGTACGCACCTTCTCCCGGGCAGATAGCACCGCGCAGTTCAAGCTCAAGGACGCGCCAACCCCCAATTACCTCGTTGCCAAGGCCTTCGACGACGAAGCCGACGCCAACGAGCTGATCCGCCTGCTCTACGTCGCCATGACGCGCGCCAAGTCCATCCTGGCTATCCCGCTGCAACTCAAGAAAAACAGACCCAAGAAGAAGGGTGGACCACGCGAGTACACCAAAGCGCAGCGCGGCGCGAAGCTCGCCGAGATCATCGACGACTCCACCCAATACGCCCCCATCGCCCGTGAGGAACTGCCAGGTTTCGATGCCATCGCGGCACCCAAGGCACAGGACGCCGACCGCAGTGCGCCGAACGCAGAGCGCTTCACTACGAGGGCCGAGGCACTCGCCAAGGCGACCGCCACCACCCAACGCATGGGCGTCACCGCCATCGCCCACGCCGAGGACCAGGCCAACCCCGAGCCCACCGCCGACCCAACCGGTGTGCAGCGGGCAGAATCCCGCCCGGCGGGCGACGAAGTGCCGCGCCACACGCAGGTCACCGGCGTACGCCTGCGCCGCTCCCTCGACGAGCGGGTGGCAGCGTCCGGCTTCCCGGCCCGCCAGATCAACAGCGGCCTCTACCGGGACAACGCCGGCACCGACTTCGGCACCGCGGTCCACGACGTGATGGAGCACCTACCCCAGGGCGACGAGCTTGAGCAGGTCGCCGCCACAGTGGCCTCGCTCTACGAGCTGCCGGCCTCGGCCGTGAAAGACGTGGTGCGCGTCGCCGCGAGCTTCGCCGAGTCTGCACCGTACGCGCGCAGCCTCGAGCCGGACGCACGAGCGCAGCGGGAGCTGCCGGTTATCGGCACAGTCGACGGCACCGCAGTCAATGGCTACATCGACCTGCTCTACCGTGACACCAGCAGCGACAATGCCGGATGGGTCATCGCCGACTGGAAGACCGATGTCACCGCGAAACCAGAGACCGTGACCAGCTATTTCCTGCAGCTGGACATTTACGCTACGTTCCTTGAGCAAGCGCTTGGCGAGCCTGTGACTCGCCTCGAGCTCGTCTTCGCCGGGGTTGAGCGACCACAGGTTGTGGTGCATGAACGGGGCGTCGAGAAGCGATAAGCCCCGACGATTAGAACTTCGGCAGGCCCGGGATGTTCGGCAGCAGGCCAGCCTGGTACGCGCCAGCAATCAGCGCGAGAACCAGTGCCAGACCACCAGCGACACCGGCAGCGATCTTCTGTTCCTTGGAGGAACCCTCGGCTGCATCGCCCTGGTCGCCAGCCTTGGCCTCAGCCCACCAAACTTCCTTGGTCAGCTTGGCAACGGTGGTGTTGTCGATGTACTTGCCACGCACCGGGTCCTCGCCCTCGGCTGCAGCGATGAGGTCCTCGGAACCAGCGCCCTTGAAGAAGAACGGCACGAGCTGGTTGGTGTGGTCGCCGGAGTTGTACTTATGCTCCGGTGCAGCCTGACTTTCGCCGGCCAGCGGGGAGAAGCCCGGGACATCGTTGGCGCCGGTGAGGTAGCCGGTCTCGTGGTCGGCGGTGACGATCAGCAGGGTCTCCTCCCAGGTGGGGTTGACCCCCGTGCCATAGATAGGAACACCCCCAGATTTCGGCTTCACAACGCCTGGGTAAAGCTTTTGCAAAACATGTATAGGCTGACACAGCATTCGCAGAGAAACGCTCATGCCCGACCGGACGATACAACGTGTGGTTTTATCTTTGGTGCATAACAGATAGGGGCATAGACTGAGGGCTTATGGGCGACAAGACTGCAAAACCCGATTTGAAGACCACCGCGGGCCGCATCCAGGACCTGCGCAACCGCCTGGACGAGGCGCGCACGCCGGTCGCTGATCGCGCGGAGGCGCCGACCGAGGGCGCGATGACGGCTCGCGCGCGCGTGGAGGCGCTGCTCGACGACGGTTCGTTCGTGGAAACCGACGCGCTCGCGCGCCACCGCGTCGAGGCGTACAAGATGGATCGTACGAAGCCCGCCACCGATGGCGTCATCACGGGCTATGGGCTTATCGACGGTCGCCGGGTCTGCATCTTCAGCCAGGATCCCGACATCTTCGACGGGGCCATCGGCGAGGTCTACGCCGAGAAAATGCTCAAACTCTTTGATCTGGCAACCAAGACCGGTGTCCCGGTCATTGGCATCTACGACTCGGTCGGTCCGCGCTGGCAAGAAGGCATTGTCACCGCCCACATGCAGGCCAAACTGCTGCGCGCCGCCACCCACGCCTCCGGCCTCGTGCCGCAGATCGCGCTGGTGGCCGGCGAGGTCGCCACCCTCGCGGCGACCACAGTGCCGCTTGCCGACGTCACCGTGATGGTCGACGGCGCGAGCCTCCACCTGCCCGACACCGACATTGTCAGCCAGGTCTCCGGCACCGCGACGACCGCCAACGCGCTCGGCGGTGCAGCCGTGCACGCCGCGACCACCGGCCTTGCGCACGTCACCGCCGCGGACATGGCGGGCGCGCTCGATGCGGTGCAGCGCATCGTGGGCTACCTGCCGCTGAACAACCAGGCTGCCTCCCCGCTTGGCGAGGACGCGGAGCACGCTGCCGCAGAGGTCGACCTGGACACCATCATCCCGGACGACGACGCGCAGCCGTACGAGGTCACCGACATCATCGCCGCGGTGACCGACGGCGACTTCTTCGAGCTCGGCGCCGACTTCGCCGGCAACGTCCTCACCGGGTTCGCCCACGTCCACGGCCGCGCCGTCGGCGTCGTGGCCACCCAGCCGAGCGTGCTCGCCGGCTGCCTCACCGGAGCCGGCGCGCGCAAGGCCGCCCGCTTCATCCGCACCTGCGACGCGTTCAACCTGCCGCTTGTGCAGTTCGTGGACTCCCCCGGCTTTGTCCCCTCCACCGACGAGGAGCACGCCGGCGCACCCGCTGGTGCCGCCGCGCTCGCCTACGCCTTCGCCGAGGCCCAGGTCGGCACGATTACCGTGGTGACCCGCAAGGCGCTCGGCACCGCCTACACGGTGCTCGGCTCCAAGGGTCTGGGCGCTGACTTGGTCTTTGCGTGGCCCACCGCACAGATCGCGCTTGCCGACGCCCCCACCGCCGCCTCCCACCTCGGCGTCGACGCCGAGCAGTACGCCGAGGAGAACCTCAACCCGTACGTGGCCACCGAGCGCGGACTCGTCGACGCGGTCATCCCACCGTCGGCAACGCGCCACCACGTCCTGGAGGGCCTGCGCCTGCTGGAGCGCAAGGTGGCCTACCCGGCGCAGAAGAAGCACGGCAACATCCCGCTGTAACCATCTCCGCCACGAAAAAGGAGCACCCCATGACCGCAACACCCCTGTTCACGGTGACCAAGGGCAACCCCACCGAGGACGAGCTCGCCGCGCTCACCGCCGTCCTCACGGACCTGCAGGCCGCCGCGAAGGCGAAGCAGCAGCCCGCGGACCGCAACACCTGGGGCAACCCCGCGCTGGCCAACCACGCAGAGCAGGTGTTCAACCCGCACGCCTTCGCCAACATCACCTACTTCTAGCCCCATGCGCCTCGTTCTCGCCTCTCAGTCCCCTTCGCGCCGCATGCTCCTCGAGCAGGGCGGCGTCACCCCAGTGTTGCGGCCCGCCCACGTCGACGAAGACGCGATCATCGCCGAGCTCGGTGAGGCGGAGCCGCGTGTGATCGTCGAAAAGCTTGCGCACGCGAAGGCCGCGACCGTGGCGGGCGACTTCCCCAACGACGTAGTCGTCGGCTGCGACTCAATGCTGCTTCTCGACGGCCAACTGCTGGGCAAACCCCACACCCCAGAGCGCACCATCGCGCGGTGGAAAGCCCAACGCGGCAAGGAAGCCCACCTGCTGACCGGCCACGCCGTCGCGCATAAGGGCGAGTGGGTCGTGGACACGATCGCCACCGCAATCCGCTTCGGCGACGTCTCCGACGCCGACATCGAGGCCTACGCCGCCTCCGGCCAGCCACTCAAATGCGCCGGCGCGTTCACACTCGAGTCGCTTGGCAGCTGGTTCATCGACTCCATCGACGGCGACCCCACCAGCGTCATCGGCCTGTCCATGCCGCTTTTGCGCCGCTGCCTCTACCGCTTCGGGCTCAACGCCTCCGACTTCTGGGACTAGTACCCGCGGGCAGAAAGGAACTCGTCGAGCACGGCGAGGCCTTCGGGGTTCGCGTCCACGCACATGCGTAGCCAACCACCGATCGTGTTTTTCGGGTTGCGCACGCTCGACGGCAGGCTCAGGTCGAGCTCCTCGGCGCCGAACAGCGCCTCGTAGACGGGGCGGCGCTGTGCATCATCCATCCCCATGTCAATGGCCAGCTTGATGGGCACGTCCCCGCTACGGCTACGGAAATTCACGTCCGCGCCGCCGTCGATAAGCCTTTGCACCAGCGCGGCGTCGCCTGCGCCCAGCGCTTCGTGCGAGCACACCAGGGTCAGTGCGTTCTGGCCAGTGTCGACCCGCGCAGCGTCAGCGCCACGGCCCAACATGTCGTTGCTGATCTTCGCGCGCGCCTCCGGGTCACCGTTGGTCAGTGCCGCGAATAGCATGTCGGTCACGTCGTTTTCTTCTGCGTCGAAGACCTCGCAGAACTCCTCGTAGGTGCCATTCCCGGCAACATAGAGCGGGCTTGCCATGGGGGCCTCCTTCACTCACTCGCCACGGGCCTGGAGGAACTCGTCGAGCACATCCAGCTTGCCGGGACGCCCATCCACGTTCATACGCAGCCACCCGCCGATGGTATTGACCGGATTGCGCACACTCGACGGCAGACTCAGGTCGAGCTCGCCCGTCCCAAACAGCGCCTCGTAGACTTCGCGGCGCTGCTCGTCATCAGCTACACGCACCGTGATCGCCAACCGTATCGGCAGGTCCCCGCTACGGTTGCGGAAGTTGACGTCCGCACCTCCGTCGATGAGCCTTTGCACCAGCGCAGCGTCGCCGTCCCCGAGGTCGCGATGCCGACCGAGCAGGATCGTCAGCGCGTTCTGCCCGTATTCCTCGCGCGACGCATCCGCGCCACGATCCAACATGTCGTTACAGATCTTCGCGCGCGCCTCCGGGTCACCGTTGGTCAGCGCCCCGAACAACATGTCAGTCACATCGTTTTTCGCGGGATCGAAGACCTCGCAGAACTCCTCGTACGATCCCTTCTTCGCAACGTAGAGCGGGCTTGCCATGGTGGTCTCCTTCGCGTCAGTTGCGTACTACTGTAAGGCAACTGGTGCGCGCTGGCACGTTGAAAAGCCCAAACTGCTAGCCTGGCGCGCATGGAAATCAACGACATGCTCGCACCCCCGCCGCTCCACCTGCCCGATGATCCCGCGAGGGGCGAGGACCCCCTGGCCCGCGAGACCGCGCTCGCGCACCCCGACTCCCCCGCCGTGTGGGCCGCCCGCGCCGAAAAGGAGCTCGACGGCGGCGACGAGCTGATCGCCTACGCGTACGCGCGCACCGGCTACCACCGCTCGCTCGACCGCCTGCGCGCCAACGGGTGGAAGGGCTGGGGCCCGGTCCCGGCCTCGCACGAGGCGAACGTGCCGGTGCTGAAGGCTATCGCCATGCTCGCGCTCGTCTCCAAGGCGATTGGCGACGACGCCGAGTACGACCGCTGCCGCCAGATGCTTTCCGACGCCGACCCGGCAAGCGTCGATACCCTGCTCTAATCCGCGCGAGGAGCCACGATGACACGCCCCGCGCCAATAGTCGCACTCGCCGCGCTGCTCGCGCTCGCAGCGTGCGACGCCGACGAGCCAGCCCCCGCCCCCAGCACCGTCACCGAAACGCAGACCGTGTCTGACAGCCCCGCCGAACAACCCGTCGCGCAATCCGACGCCCCCGCGCCGTTGTGCGACACCCCTCCCAACGACCCCCGCGAGGCCTACCCCGCCGGCTCCGCCCCTGGCCGCATGCCGGCAGACGACGGCAGCGACTTCAACTACTGGATCGAGGACATCGACAACGCCTACGACCCGTGCGCGCCGCTGAGCTGGATCGTCTTCCGCGGCTCGCTTGGCGACGAGCACCGCCCTGCCGGCACCGGCGCCTCCATCGCCGACGGTCTCGCCTTGTACGTCAACGGCGCGCCCGCCCAGGACATGGCGGCGGTGGACAAGATCGAGTCCGTCACCCCCACCCCCGACGGCGGCGTGGACCTGGCCTGGGGCGAGCGCACCGGCGCCACCGCCGAGGGCATCACCGCGCACTACACGGTGCATTTGCGCAACGACGGCGGCGCGGTCGTCCCCGTCTCTGGCAACATCGACGAGTTCGACAGGTGGTGGAACTACCCGGTCCACTATCTGCTCGGCACCTACGACTAGTGGCGCCTAGCGGCGCCTAGCTCTGCGGGTACCACTCGGTGCCCGGGGAGTTCGCCGCCACCGAGCTCATCGGGATCGGCTCGCGCAGGCGGCCGGCGTTGTGGAGCTCCGTGACGACGCGCGGCACGTCCTCCGCAGGAACGGCGATGATGGGGATCTGGCCATCCTCGTGCTGCTCAATCCTGCCGCCCCGCACGGTGCCGCCGACCACGGCAAGGATGATCATGGCGACGTCGCCGCGGTTGAGGCGCGATGCCTCGAAGCGCGTCGTCCTGGCCGCCTTCTCGCGGTACTGGCTGCCCGCGTGGTTCGGGCCTGCGGTGAACTGGCCGTTCTCATCCAGGCTGAGCTCGCCGGTCCAGTGCTTCGTGTCCACCATGATCACGCCCGCCGCGGTGGACAGGACGTGGTCCGCGTTGGCGGTCACCGCGCTCTTGCGGGACAGCTCGCCGAGCATGCCGATCACGCCCATCGCGAGGCCGAACTTACGGGTCTCCGGCGTCGTGCCGTAGAACATCTCGGACGTTGCGTCGTCGAAGCCGTCGACGGCCTTGGCCAGCCCGGAGCGGGAGTCGGTGCGGATCGTCACGTCGTGGGCAACCTCGATGGAGTCCGGCAGCTGTTGCTCGAGCATCTCACCGATCCGTTCCTCCGCCAGGTAACCGCGGGAGACGCGCTGCAGCGGCTCCGGCAGCCCGGTTTCCTCCGGGCGGCCCTGGCGCGCCAGCCCGACGAGGCGCTCGACCTCGGCACGGCGTTTCTCATTGACCTGCTTCTCCAGGCCCTTGTTCACATACGCCTTGTTTTCCTTATCCTTGTTGATGCGGCGGTCCATGGAGCGGAAACCGCTCAGGCCCAGGTAGACCAGTGCGAGCACGCCCGCGAACATCATGATGCCGCCGAGGCCCTTGTTGAAGAGGGAGACGATGATGCCCAGGACAAACAGGACCGGGAAGAGGACGATGGCGATAAGCCGTCTCTGGGTGCGCTTCCGCGCCTTCTTCGCACGGTCGTCGTTTTCGCCCAGCCCGTACTTTTCGGCGTGCTCGCGCATCGCGAAGGTCACGGCGTAGCCGTCGACCTCGCTTTCCAAGTACTTGTCCACCTCGGACGCAAAGTCGGCCCATCCGCCTTGGCCGGGGCGGGTCTTCCCGTACACAGTTGCCATTCGCTACGTCTTCCTTCCGGTTGAGCCTCACTGATTAATAAGGCCAATTGCATTAAAGCATTACCTTTTCTGCA
The DNA here is from genome assembly GCF_007786415.1 of Corynebacterium sp. NML180780. NCBI lineage: Bacteria > Bacillati > Actinomycetota > Actinomycetes > Mycobacteriales > Corynebacteriaceae > Corynebacterium > Corynebacterium sp. NML180780. The sequence continues at coordinate 25,545 of NZ_VNKN01000001.1, forward strand.
ATGTACCGGAAACGCGTCAGGCGAACTTCGCCTCCACGCGGCCGATGGCTTCCTTGGCCACCAGCTCCTGGATGCCCATATCCAGCTCGGAGGTGAAGCCGACGCAGGAGCAGTTGATCTCGCCGAGGACGTAGGTGTCCTGGCCGGTCTCGTCGTCGTCGGCAAGCATGAAGTCCGCGGTCCAGATCAGCGGAATGTTGTCGCCGCCGAGCTTCTCCGCTATCACCGGGCGGGCCGCGGCGAACATGTCCACCAGCTCCTGCCACTCCTCCGGCTTCTGGTAGGTGTACGTCGCGCCCGAGAACAGGGTCGCGGAGAACGCATCGCCGCCGGCTGCCGGCTTTTTGTGCACCACGAAGACGGGATGCGGGCCGACGAGCAGGATGCGGATCTCGCCCTCGGTGATGCGCGGCATGAAGCGCATGTCCACGAGCATGCCGTTGTCGCCGATGATGTACTGGTCGCAGAAGTCCATAAACTCGCCCAGCTCGCGCTCCTCGGTGTGGTTGTCCACCGCCTCGGTGCACTTGAGCTTGGTGTCCAGCGGCAGGGCGGTGCCCGGCTCCAGCGCCTCGGCCTGCGCCCTGTCAGCCAGGCGGACGCGCCAGATGCCGGAGCCGGTGGAGCCGCGGTTCTGCTTGAGCACGCGCTCGCCGTAGGACAGGGAGGTCGGGAACGTGTCGTGGAAAGAAGCGACGTCGTAGTAGGCGGCCGTGTCGGCGGGCACGAGGTCGGTCTGGTTGAGCTTGACTAGCGCGTCCTTCGCCCCGTACGCCATCATTTCGGCCGGGGTGGACATGCCGACCAGGCCGGCGTCGGCAAGCTTGGTCAGCAGCTCGAAGTACCCTTTCTCCCCGCCCGGGATGTTGCCGGGGTTGACGCGCGAAATGTAGGCGTCGAAGCGCTCGGTGACGTACTCGAACAGCTTCTCCGACCACTCGGGGCGGTAGAAGACGACCTCGGCGTGCCAGCCGACCGCCTTGATCGCGTCGACGATGGGCATGGTGTCTTTCCGGTGGCCGTTGAACTGCTTGTCAGATCCGCCCTCGACCTCGAAGACGACGATTGCTTTGTGCACGGGATGCCCTTTCTGTAGGCCTGGTTGGCAAGAGTCTCGGTGGCAGGCGCTGCCGAGCAGGTGTTACCCATGGAATTTTAAGGCCAGCGCTGCGGTTCCACCGCGCGAGCGGGCGTGAGGTGTGCAACTTCACAACTGGCTGGGTGCGCGCAGCGCAGCGACCAGTTCAAACGGGCGTCCAATCCGCCGTTTTGCTCCGGCGGTGCACGGCACGCGGTAGGGTGAGCGGTGAAATCGAGGCGAAGAAGCGTCGATAAGCATGCACCGAAGGGGAACCACTATGAGCATTGAGCTCGACGACAACCCGAAATTCAAGGACTTCGCGCACCCCGAGAAGTTCGTCTCCGCCGCGTGGCTTTCCGCGCGACTGGGCAAGCCGGGGCTGCGCGTCGTGGAGAGCGACGAGGACGCTTACCTCTACGACATCGGGCACATCCCGGGCGCGGTGCGCATTGACTGGCACCGCGACCTCAACGACCCGGTCACGCGCGATTTCATTGACGGCGAGGCATTTGCCAAGCTGATGAGCGAGCGCGGCATTACCCGCGACGACACAATCGTGGTCTACGGCGACAAGTCCAACTGGTGGGCTGCCTACACCGCCTGGGTCTTCGAGCTGTTCGGCCACCCGGACGTGCGCCTGCTCGACGGCGGCCGCGACGCCTGGATGGGCGAGGAGCGCGACACCTCCTTCGCCGTGCCGGAGTTCCCGGCCTCCGACTACCCCGTGGTCGAGCGCAACGACGCGCCGTACCGCACCTTCGCCGCCGATTTGCTCGCGGAGACGCCCGCGCAGCTTATCGACGCCCGCCCGGCCGACCAATACGACGGCACCGCCGAGGACCCGACCGCGGACCGCGCCCCTGGCAAGTCCCCGAGCACGCTACGCCACGGCCACATCCCGGGCGCGGTCAACGTGACGTGGGGCCGCTCCCTGTTCCCGAACGCCCTGTTCAAGGACCTACCGAACATCGCCGCGATCTACGAGGACTTCGACCCGAAGGCCCGCACCGTGGTCTACTGCCAGCTCGGCGAGAGCAGCGCGCACACCTGGTACGTGCTCAACCACATCCTCGGCTTTGAAAACATCTCGCTGTACGACGGCTCCTGGGCCGAGTGGGGCAACATGGTGCGCGTGCCGGTGGAGCAGGGCTCCGGCGCCTCCTAGAATCTTGCGCTCGGGCGCGGAACTTCCGCCCCGCGACCTCCGGGTTGTAACATTGGGCACCGAAAACCGATATAGTTTGGCAACACTAATCGATTGCGAGAAAGACGGGATTTTCGTGCGTACTGAACCGAGCACCAGCCAGAACCCAGTCACCAAAGTCCTGGTGGCCAACCGCGGCGAAATCGCCGTGCGCGTGATCCGCGCCGCGAAAGACGCGGGCATCGCCTCCGTCGCCGTGTACGCTGACCCGGACCGGGACGCGCCGTTCGCAGCGCTTGCCGACGAAGCCTTCTCCCTCGGCGGCGCCACCGCCGCAGAGTCCTACCTGGACATGGACAAGATCCTCGACGCCGCCGCGAAGGCCGGCGCGGACGCCATCCACCCCGGCTACGGCTTCCTGTCCGAGAACGCCGAGTTTGCCCGCCGCGTGATCGACGCGGGGCTGACCTGGATCGGCCCGTCGCCGGAGTCCATCGCCGCGCTGGGTGACAAAGTCACTGCCCGCCACATCGCCGAGGCGGCCAACGCCCCCATGGCGCCGGGCACCACGGACCCGGTCGCGGACGCGGACGAAGTCGTAGCGTTCGCGGACCAGCACGGGCTGCCGGTGGCCATCAAGGCAGCGTTCGGCGGCGGCGGCCGCGGCATGAAGGTGGCGTACACCCGCGAGGAGATCCCGGAGCTGTTCGAGTCCGCCACCCGCGAGGCGACGGCCGCGTTCGGCCGCGGCGAGTGCTTCGTCGAGCGCTACCTGGACAAGGCCCGCCACGTCGAGGCCCAGGTGCTGGCGGATATGCACGGCAACGTCGTCGTGATGGGCACGCGCGACTGCTCCCTGCAGCGCCGCTTTCAGAAGCTCGTGGAGGAGGCGCCCGCGCCGTTCCTCACCGAAGAGCAGCGCGAGCGCATCCACTCCTCGGCCAAGGCCATCTGCCGGGAGGCGGGCTACTACGGCGCCGGCACCGTGGAGTACCTCGTCGGCTCCGACGGGCTGATCTCGTTCCTGGAGGTCAACACGCGCCTGCAGGTGGAGCACCCGGTCACCGAGGCCACCACCGGCGTGGACCTGGTGCGCGAGCAGTTCCGCATCGCGCGTGGCGAGCAGCTGCGCTTCACCGAGGACCCGACCCCGCGCGGCCATGCCTTCGAGTTCCGCATCAACGGCGAGGACGCCACGGCCAACTTCATGCCCGCCCCGGGCACGGTCGCCGAGTACTCCGAGCCGGCCGGCCCGGGCGTGCGCGTCGACTCCGGCGTGCGCGCGGGCTCCGTCATCGGCGGGCAGTTCGACTCCATGCTGGCCAAACTCATCGTCTACGGCGAGGACCGCACCGAGGCGCTGCAGCGCGCCCGCCGCGCCCTCGACGAGTACGTGGTCACCGGCTTCCCCACCGTCATCCCCTTCCACAAGGCGATTGTGAACGACCCAGCGTTCGTGGGCGCCGAGGACTCCTTCGACGTGTACACGCGCTGGATCGAGGAGGAGTGGGTCAACGAGCTCACCAGCGACGACACCACCGACGACGCCGAGAGCGCCGAGACGCGCACGTTCGCCGTCGAGGTCAACGGCCGCCGCATCGAAGTCGCGCTCCCCGCCTCCCTCGTCTTCGGCGGCGCCCAGCGCAAGAAGCCGAAGAAACGCCGCTCCGGCGGGTCCAAGGCGGCCGTCTCCGGCGACGCCGTGGCCTCCCCGATGCAGGGCACCGTGATCAAGCTCAACGTCACCGAGGGAGACGCCGTGGAGGAGGGCGACGTCCTCCTGGTCCTCGAGGCCATGAAGATGGAGAACCCGGTCAAGGCCCACAAGGCCGGGACCGTCACCGGCCTCGCCGCCGAGGAAGGCGCCCAGGTGAACAAGGCCGCCGTGCTGATGGAGCTGAAGTAGCGGCCTACCCGAGGATCCCCTCGCCCTTCCACTCCACCACGGTCTGCAGGATCTGCCCGATGACCGGCGCGGATGCCGCGAGCACGCCGACGACGATGATCGCGATCACCGGCAGCGTGCCCTCTTCCAAACCGGTGCTGCCCTCGATGCGCTTGGCGGAGCCCGCGGCGGCGCCGCTGAGCGCGTCGTCGGGCAGCTCCGCCTTGTGCGCCGTCGGCTGCTGCACGCTGTAGTACTTCGAGATCAGCGCGATCTCGTCGGCCGACTCGACCGGCCCGCCGTTCTTCGCCGCCGACGCGCGCGACAGCTGGTGCTCCCCCTCGCTCTTCGACTCAATCACGCTCACCCCCGAATACACGCCGAGGAACCCGCGCCCGGGCACCCACACCGGCCCGCCCGAATCGCCGTGCTGCCCCGTCTCGCCGTCGAAGTACACGTTATTGTTCACGCTCCCCGCGTACTTCCCGCAGATCACGCGCCGCGAGGCCGCGCCATAGGTGCACACTTGCTGCCCCGGACGCATCTCGCTTATCGACGCCACCTCGTCCCCACTCCTCCCATTCCCCGCAAGGCGCACCCCGTCGTCCCAGCGGATCGCCGCCCAGTCGTTGCCCGTGACGCTGTCGCCCCAGCGCGAGGAGGGGTACAGGGTGCCGATTTCTGGGGTGAGCGTGCCGTCGACAAGCTTGACCCTCACCCTGTCCCCCGAAAGGCCGCAGTGCGCGGAAGTGTAGCTGATGTGCTCGGCGTGGTCGTTGAACGCGACGGCGCAGCTGGAACTGTCGGCGACGACGATCTGCGCGCCCTGCGCCACCGCGGTCGCCGCGTGCGCGGGCGGGGCCACGGCGGCGGTGGCGGCGATCGTGGCGGTGAGGGCGACGGCGACTCGGTTACGCATACGGCAGATCCTACAACCAGCAGCGTCCCTGCTCCGAGTTGCTATCGTGGGGCGCATGACATTTGAATTCCGACGCGCCGTCGAAGCCGATCGCACCTACCTCCAGCGCTTGAACTACCTCACCGAGGTGTTCGGCGACGAGGACGCGCCGATGCACGAGCAGCACCGCGACAGCATCGTCTCCGGCGTCGACGACTACGTCTACGGCTGGGACCCGGATTCCGACGGCGGCATCATCGCCACCGACGAGTTCCACACCCCCGCCGGCGGCCTCTGGTTCCGCTACTGGGACGACCCGTCCAAGGGCCACGCCAACCTCGGCCCCGACATCCCCGAGCTGGCCATCGCGATCGAGGGCCGCTTCGCCGGGCAGCGCCTCGGCGCGCTCCTCCTCGAGCAGGCCGTGCAGCTGGGGCGCGAGCAGGGCGCCGAGCGCCTCGCCCTCTGGGTCGACCCGGACAATCCGCGGGCGCGCCACCGCTACGAGCAGTTCGGCTTTGACAACGTCAAGGGCCTCGACAACGTCATGGCCCTCGACCTCTAGAGTTCCGGTTGCGGGGTCCGTGCGCGTGGGTTAGCGTCGTGCGCATGGGGGAAGCACAACTGAAGGCCTTTTTCGCCTTCAAATCCGGGGGTATCGCGGCGCTCGAGCACGTCTACGACGCCGGCTACTCCGCCGAAGCGCTGACCGGCCTCGGCGCGGCCGACGACTACGCCGAGACGCTGTGCCAGCTGGCGTCGAAATTTTTCGCGCCCACCACGCACTCCCGCTATCAGCAGCGCGCCCGCGACGCCGCGCGGCGCAACAGCCACTGCGTCGAAACGCTCGACATGATCGTGCGCACGGGCCGCGCCATCGCGGACCCCACCGACCGCTGGGACTACACCGAGCAGCTCTGCGCCACCCGCGGCGACACCGCGACGCTGACCAAGCGCGCCGCCACGCTGCGCAAGAAGTTCCTCGCGCCCCGCGTTCCCAAGGACGGCGCCACCATCCGGCGCAGCACGGCGCACGACAAGATCAGCGTGACGTTCACGGCGTCATCAAACGCGATGCAGGACGTCATCACCACCCTGGAGACGCGCGACGAGCACGGCGCGACGATCGACGCGATCGATTGGCTGGTGAACAACCGCTCGCTGTCCCAGGCCCCGGCGGCCGTCCACCTCATTGTCACCGACAACCAGATCGACCACATCCTCGCTGGCACCGACGACCAGCCGGACACCGAGCCGGTCGTGGTGACCAACACCGGGATCCGCATGACCACCAGCCAGGTGCTCGACCGGCACATCCTCCCCGACGGCTACATCACCCTCGCCTCCGGGCACCTCGGCCCCATTAACACGCACCGCATGCGCCTGGCCTCGCCAGTGCAGCGGCTCGCGCTCGAGGCGGATTCCCCGACCTGCTGCTGGCCCGACTGCAACACGCCAATCAGCGGGTGCCAGGCCCACCACCTCACCGAATACATCCAGGGCGGCGAGACCACCCCGGCGAACATGTGCTGGCTTTGCCCGCACCACAACGCCGTCAACGGCCAGCCGGGCCGCGGCCGCATGACCCGCATCGACGGCCGCATCGCCTGGGTCGGGCCGAACAACAGCTCGCCCAGGTTCACCGGCCGGAGCTACACCCCGCACCGCGTCCCCGTCGGCGGCCCCGCCCAGGGCCGACCGCCCGACTAGCCGTTGAAGATCAGGGATAGGACGGCGAGGAGCAGCTGCAACGCGCCGCTGAACACCGCGCGCAACCAGGAATCACTGCTGCCCGCCGGCTCGGGCGGCGGCGGTTTCGGCGCGCCCGCCTGCGCGTCGTCGCTGAAGTAGCTGACGAACACGTCGATGATCGCGTCGCGGATCGGCCCGCCGTCGGCCGTCGTCGCGCCGAGCGTGAACGCTTTCGTGCGCCCCGTCAGGTTGTCGCGCCCTTCGAGCGACGCCGAGTGCACGCCGACGAAGCCGCGCCCCGGAATCCACATCGGCCCGCCGGAGTCGCCCGGGGCACCGGGCTCGACGTCCACGAGGAACGAGTTGCCCACCCGCGCGTAGTAGGTACCGCAGGTCGCGGCGCCGGTGGCCCAGCCGTAGTAGCAGACGGTTTCGCCGCGCCGAATGTCGTCCAGCGGGACCTGCGCGTCGCCGGTGTACTCGTTCGGCCCGAGCTCGACGCCCGCGTCCCACCGGATGCGGGCCCAGTCGTTGGTCGTCTCCTCGCTGCGCGGCGAGGTATCGAGGGTGCCGATTGCGGGGGACCACGTGCCGTCGTCAAGCACTTTGCGCACCCTGTTGCCGCTGGTGCCGCAGTGCGCGGCGGTGAAGCTTTCGCGCTCGCCGTTGAAGCCGACGGTGCACTCGGAGCCATTCACGACGACAGCGTCCCCCTGCCCCACCGTCACCGCCCCCGCCACGGGCGCAGCCAGGAAAAGGGCCGCAGCCGCTGTCGCGACGCTGCGGCCCATCGGCACGGGAAGCATTCTCACCCGAGCAATTGTACCCAACTGCTCAGGTGGGCAAAACTTACTTTGAGGAGATGACGACAACCAGGTCGCCGCCCTCAACCTTGGTCGGCTGCGAGAACGCGAGGCGCTCGATCGTGCCGTCCTGGGTGGCGGAGATGCCGGCCTCCATCTTCATGGCCTCGATGGTGGCGACCTGGTCGCCGGCCTTGACCTCGTCGCCGACCTTGGCGGTGATGTTGACCACGCCCGCGAACGGCGCGGCGACGTGGCCCGGGTTCGAGGCGTCCGCCTTCTCGGCCTCCGCGACCGTGGACTCGGCGTGCTCGTCGCGCACCAGCATCGGGCGGACCTGGCCGTTGACGGTGAGGATGACCTGGCGCATGCCCTTCTCGTCCGGCTCGCCGATGGCGTCCAGGCGCACGGACAGCGGCGGGCGCTGCTCGTCGATCTCGCCGTACCAGATCATGGTCTCCTCGCCCTCGACGAGGCCGTAGAAGAAGGTGCGGTCCGACAGCTGGTCGGTCACGCCGTAGGTGCGGCGGTGCTCCTGGAACTCGGCGTACTGCTTCGGGAACAGCAGCTTGTCCAGGGCCACGCGGCGGACGTCGTGGTCGTCGGACGCCAAGTCGCCCTCGAGCTCAGCAGGGACCTCGACGGTGTGGTCGACGGGGCTGCGGTCGGCCAGGGCGGCGTCGCGAAGCAGCGGCCAGCCGCCCGGGGGCGTACCGAGCTCGCCCTGCAGGAAGCCGATGACGGACTCCGGGATGTCGTACTTGCGCGGGTTCTCCGCGAAGTCCTTCGGGTCCACGCCCGCGCCCACGAGGTGCAGCGCGAGGTCGCCGACGACCTTGGAGGACGGGGTGACCTTGGTCGGGCGGCCCAGGATCTCGTTGACCGCGGCGTAGTAGTCCTCGATGAGCTCGAAGCGGTCGCCCAGGCCCAGCGCGTTCGCCTGCGTGCGCAGGTTGGACAGCTGGCCGCCCGGGATCTCGTGCTTGTACACGCGGCCGGTCGGGCCGGGGATGCCGGACTCGAACGGGGCGTAGACCTGGCGCACGGCCTCCCAGTACGGCTCCATGTCGGAGACGGCCTGCAGGGAGATGCCGGTGTCGCGCTCCGTGTTGGCAAACGCGGCGACGAGCGCGGACATCGACGGCTGCGAGGTCGTGCCGGCCAGCGGCGCAGACGCCACGTCGACGACGTCGGCGCCGGCGTTGGCGGCGGCGAGGTAGGTGGCCAGTTGGCCGCCCGCGGTGTCGTGGGTGTGCACGTGGACCGGCAGGTCGAAGCGCTCGCGCAGCGCGGATACCAGCTTCGCGGCGGCGGCCGGGCGCATGAGGCCCGCCATGTCCTTGATGGCCAGGACGTGGGCGCCGGCGTCGACAATCTGCTCTGCCAGCTTGAGGTAGTAGTCCAGCGTGTAGAGGTCCTCGTTCGGGTCCATGAGGTTGCCCGAGTACGCCATCGCGACCTCGGCGACGGTGGTGTTGGTCTCCAGGACCGCCTCGATCGCCGGGCGCATCTGGGAGACGTCGTTGAGCGCGTCAAAGATGCGGAAGATGTCGATGCCGGAGGTGGCCGCCTCCTGCACGAACGCCTTGGTCACCGAGTCCGGGTACGGGGTGTAGCCGACCGTATTGCGGCCGCGCAGCAGCATCTGGATGTTCACGTTCGGCATCGCCTCACGCAGCTCGTCCAGGCGCATCCACGGGGATTCGTGCAGGAAGCGCATGCCCACGTCGTAGGTCGCGCCGCCCCACGCCTCCACAGAGGTCAGCTCCGGGGTGAGGTGGCCGACGTGCTTCGCCGCAGCGACGAGCGTGTTCGTACGGATGCGGGTGGCCAGCAGGGACTGGTGCGCGTCGCGGAACGTCGTCTCAGTGACGCCGAGCGCGGTCTGGTTGCGCAGCTTCTCTGCCCACTTCTTCGGGCCGAGCTCGAGCAGCTCGTCGCGGGAGCCGCGCGGCGTGTCGGAGTACTCGGTGGTGGGCAGCTTTTTCGACGGCCGGATCGTGGTCGGTCGCGGACCGTTCGGCTTGTTCACCGTGACGTTGGCCAGGTAGTCGAGGATGCGGCCGGCGTCGTCAGCTGCCGGCGGGGCCTCGAGCAGGAACGGGTGCGCGGCGATGTAGCCGGTGTTGATGCGCTCGTGCTGGAAGTCGTCCTGGGAGAGCAGCACGCGCAGGAAGCCAATGTTGGTGGAGACGCCGTTGACGGTGAACTCGTTGAGCGCGCGCAGAGCGCGGTCCACGGCGACCTGGAAGTTGCGGCCGCGGCAGGTCATCTTCACCAGCAGGGAGTCGAAGTTCGGGGTGATCTCCGTGCCGACGGACACGCTGCCGTCCAGGCGGACGCCGGCGCCGCCCGGCGAGCGGTAGCCGGTGACGGTGCCGGAGTCGGGGCGGAAGCCGTTGTTCGGGTCCTCGGTGGTGATGCGGCACTGCAGGGCGGCACCATTGACCTCGATGAGGTCCTGCTCCAGGTGGACGTCCTCCAGCTTGGCGCCGGCGGCGATGTACATCTGGTTCTTCACAATGTCCACGCCCGTGACCTCCTCGGTCACGGTGTGTTCGACCTGCACGCGCGGGTTCATCTCGATGAAGACGTGGTTGCCCTTTTCGTCCACGAGGAACTCGACCGTGCCGGCGCCCTCGTAGTTGATCTCCTTGCAGAACTTCACCGCGTCCTCGCAGATGCGCTGGCGCTGCTCCTCGGTGATGTGCTGCGCAGGCGCGATTTCTACGACCTTCTGGTGGCGGCGCTGCAGGGAGCAGTCGCGCTCGTAGAGGTGGACCACGTTGCCGTAGGAGTCCGCCATGACCTGGACCTCGATGTGCTGCGGGTTGATCACGGCGCGCTCGACGTAGACGTTCGGGTCACCGAAGGCGGCCTCCGCCTCGCGCGACGCCTCGGCGGCGAGCGCCTCCAGGTCTTCTGGCTTTTCCACGAAGCGCATGCCGCGCCCACCGCCGCCCGCGACGGCCTTGATGAAGACGGGGAACTGGAATTCCTTCGCGTACTCGGCAAGCTGTGCGACGTCCGAGGACGGCTCAGAGTCCTTCAGCGTGGGCAGCCCGGCGCGCTCGGCAGCCTGGACGGCGGCGGACTTGTCGCCGGTCAGGTCCAGGGTGTCCGCGGACGGGCCGATGAACTTAATGCCGTTGGCGTCGCAGGCGCGGGCCAGGTCGGCGCGCTCGGAGAGGAAGCCGTAGCCCGGGTAGATCGCGTCCGCGCCGGTTTCCTTGGCGGCGCGGATGATCTCGTCTATGTCCAGGTACGCCTTGACGGGCTGGCCCTCGGTGCCGATCTGCACGGCCTCGTTTGCAAAGGGGCGGTGGAAGGAGTTGCGGTCCTCCCGCGGGTAGACCGCCACGGTTTTCGCACCGGTCTCAAACGCTGCGCGGAACGCGCGCACCGCGATCTCGCCGCGGTTGGCAACGAGGATCTTCTTGAAGGCGGGGAGGTCATTAAGTGGGAGTTGTTCCACGAGAACTTTGTCCTTTCGCTGTGTGCAAGGCACGGTTCGCATATCGAACGGAGCACCTCGACTCTACCGCGTCCGACGACGCCAGATGTACATTTTATGAACTCATTTGGGGCGGGCAGCGCGCGCAACAGCCCGCCGAGCGCGTTGTGTGCGACGGGGCGGGCTGGCGTCGATAAGCAAATTGTTAGAGATGGCGCTCCTCCGGGCCGTTGTAGGCGGACAGCGGGCGAATGAGCGAGTTGTTCGCGTACTGCTCGATGATGTGGGCGATCCAGCCGGTGATGCGGGCCATGACGAACAGCGGGGTGAAAAACTCGATGTCAAAGCCCAGGATGTAGTAGGCCGGGCCCGACGGGAAGTCCAGGTTGGGCTTGATGTGGATGGAGGTGTTCTCGTACATCGTCTTTTCCATGATGTCGTAGATGTCCACCCACTTCTGGGAGTCCTTCTCCGGGTGCTCGGAGGCGAGCTTCTTAAACGCGGCCTCCATCGTGGGCACGCGCGAGTCGCCCTTCTTGTACACGCGGTGGCCGAAGCCCATGACGAGCTCCTTGTTTTTCAGCTTGTTCAGCGTCCAAGCCTCCGCGTTGTCCGGCGAGCCGACCTCGACCATGTTGTGCATGACAAACTCGTTCGCGCCGCCGTGCAGCGGCCCCTTGAGCGCGCCGATCGCCGCGGTGATGGCGGACCACGCGTCGGACTGCGTGGAGGTCACCGTGCGGGCGGTGAAGGTGGAGGCGTTGAAGGAGTGCTCCGCGTACAGGATGAGCGACTTCTCAAAGGCCTCGATGTCGGACGGAATCGTGGCCGGCGAGCCCTCCTCGTCGCCGAAGACCATCCAGAGGAAGTTCTCGGCAAAGCTCTTGTCGTGCGACGGCGCGAGGTAGTCCTTGCCCTGGCGGCGGCGGATGTCGGTGGCCACGACGGTGGGCAGCTTGGCCAGCAGCTGGGTGCCGATCTTGCGGATGTGGTCCGCGTCCGGCGTGAACTTGTGCTCGTCGCGGGTGCCCAGGAAGGACACGGCAGTGCGCAGCACGTCCATCGGGTGGCAGTCCTTGGGCAGGAAGTTGATGACCTGGATGAGGTCCTCGTCGATGTCGCGGTTGGCCATGCAGCCGTTGCGGAACTCCTCGCGGCCCTGCTCGTCCGGCAGCTCGCCGTGCCACAGCAGGTACGCGACTTCCTCGAAGCTGCAGTTCTCGGCGAGCTCCTGCACGGGGTAGCCCTGGTACAGCAGCGAGTTGGTCTCCGGGTTGACTTTGGAGATGGCCGTGTAGTCGGCGACGACGCCGGCGAGGCCCTTGCGAATTTCCTGATCAGACATGATGTGCTCCTTTGGGGGGATGGGGATGGGGTCTACTCGAACGTGGACGAGTAGCTGTCCTTGGAGTAGGTGAAGACGGACTGGTCGAACTGGTTGTATTCGTCGTAGCGGACGAGCTCGTAGAGGCGCGAGCGGTGCTGCATCTTGTCCAGCCACGGCGTTTGGATGCCGGTGTCGGCGATGTCGCGCAGCATCGCCTCGGTCTGACCCATGGCGATGCGGAACGTGGTCACCGGCCAGATCACCGCGTTGTAGCCGAGGTTTTCCAGCGTGCCGGCGGACAGCAGCTCGGTCTTGCCAAACTCCGTCATGTTGGCCAGCAGCGGGGTGTCCACGGCGGCGCGGAACTTGGCAAAGTCTGCCTCCGAGTACAGCGCCTCGGTGAAGATGAGGTCCGCGCCCGCGTCGGCGTACGCCTTCGCGCGCTCGATGGCCTCGTCGATGCCTTCGATGCCGGCGGCGTCGGTGCGCGCGCAGATGACAAAATTGTCGTCCTGCCGCTCGCGCACCGCCGCGGTGATGCGGCGCACCATGAGGTCGCGGGGCACGACCTCCTTGCCGTCGAGGTGGCCGCAGCGCTTCGGGTTCACCTGGTCTTCCAGGTGGAGCGCCGCGAGTCCTGCGGCTTCGAATTCAGCGACGGTGCGGGCTGCGGACATGGGTTCGCCGAAGCCGGTGTCGGCGTCGATAAGCACTGGCAGGTTGGTGGCGCGGGCGATCTGGCCGCCGCGGTTGGCTACCTCGGACAGGGTGGTCAGGCCGATGTCGGGCAGGCCGAGGTCGTTGGCCACCACGGCGCCGGAGACGTAAACGCCTTCGAAGGCGCCGATGTCCTCGATCAGCCGCGCCGTGAGCGGGTTGAACGCGCCCGGCAGCTTGGTGATGGTCTCCGAGGTGAGTGAGTCGCGCAGTGCTTGCCGACGCTCACGCGGTGTCTTCTCTGGTGCAAACATTTAGAAGATGCCTCCTGGGATCTCGGGGGCGCTCGCCTTCGCGTCGTCGTTGACCGCGATGTTGAGCGCGGACAGGTCGGTGAGGTGTTCCAGGTCCTGCACCGCGGCGAGGAAGCGGTCCTGCTCCTCCGGGGCGACGATGCCCTCGGCGAGGGTGCGGAATTTCTGGATGTAGTTGTCGCGCTCGAAGGGGCGGGCGCCGAACGGGTGGGCGTCGGCGACGGCCATCTCGTCCTCGATGACGGTGCCGTCGGCGAAGGTGATCACGGCGCGCGAGCCGAAGGCCTTCTCGTTCGGGTCCTGCGAGTGGTAGCGGCGGGTCCACTCCTTGTCCTCCACCGTGGAGATTTTGTGCCACAGTGCGACGGTCTCGGGGCGGCCGGCGCGCTCCGGGGTGTAGGAGTTGACGTGGTGCCAGGTGCCGTCCTCGAGCGCGACGGCGAACATGTACATGATCGAGTGGTCAAGGGTTTCGCGGGATGCGGTGGGGTCCATCTTCTGCGGGTCGTTCGCGCCGGTGCCGATGACGTAGTGGGTGTGGTGCGAGGTGTGCAGGACGATGGACTCGATGTCGGCGGTGGACTTGCCGGCGTCCGCGATGGTCTGCTTCATGCGGCGCGCCAGGTCGATCGGCGCCTGCGCCTGGTACTCGGCGGAGTGCTCCTTGGTGTAGGTCTCCAGGATGGCGCGCTTGGCCTCGCCGTCGGCCGGCAGCGGGACGGTGTAGGTGCGCTCCGGGGAGTGCAGCATCCAGGCGATAAAGCCGTCCTCGCCCTCCCAGATCGGGGCCGGCGCGCCCTCGCCACGCATGGTGCGGTCGACTGCCTCGATGCCCATCTTGCCGGCGAATGCCGGGGCGGACGCCTTCCACGAGGAGATCAGGCCCTTGCGGGACTGGCGGGTGGCGGTAGTGGTGTGCAGCGCCTGGCCGACGGCCTGGTAGATGGTGTCCACGTCCAGGTCCAGCATGGTGCCGATGCCGGCCGCCACCGACGGCCCGAGGTGCGCGACGTGGTCGATCTTCCACTCGTGCAGGCAGATGCCCTTGACCAGGTTGACCTGGATCTCGTAGCCGGTGGCGATGCCGCGGATAAGCGCCTTGCCGTCGAGCCCCTTGTGCTGGGCGACGGCCAGGATCGGTGGGATGTTATCGCCCGGGTGCGAATACTCGGCGGCGAGGAAGGTGTCGTGGAAGTCCAGCTCGCGCACGGCCGTGCCGTTGGCAAAGGCGGCCCACTCGGCGGAGTAGGCGCCGTCCGCGCCGAAGACCTGCGCGCCGCCCTCGGCGACCGGGTGTGCCAGGGCCATCTCGCGCGCCGTGGCGACGGGGCGGCGGCCGTAGGAGGCGACGGCGACGGAGGCGTTGTCGATGATGCGGTTGATAATCATCTCGCGCGTATCTTCCGGCACCTCAACCGGGTCGGCGGCGACCTTGGCCACCTTGTAGGCAAGGTGTTCCTCGATGGGGAAATCCTCGGCGGACTTCCGGGTGCGGACTTCGTGGTTGATCATTCGGTGTGCAACTCCTCGGCTGGTGTGGGGGGCGAGTGGGCGTCGATAAGCGACTTAGTGCACCTCATAGTAAGCGGTCAATTGTGTCGCACGACATATTTTGCTGTGTGAAAAGGAGTGTCACGGGTGCGCGGTTTTTGTAAACTTTGTAAAACCACAGTTCAACGCACCGAAGCGGCGGGGAGGCCCAATGACCAAGCACTACGCGGGGGCAAGAATCCACACGCTGCGCGCCAACGAGGGGCTCACGCAGGTGGACATGGCGCGCAAGCTCGGCATCTCCACCAGCTACCTCAACCAGCTGGAAAACGACCAGCGGCCCCTCACCGTCACCGTGCTCCTGCAGCTCACGCAGGTCTTTGGGCTGGACGCGACGTTCTTCTCCCCCGACGCCGAGCAGCGCGTCGCCGGCGAACTCGCGGAGCTGCTGCCCGGCGCGCCGGAGTCGGAGCTCGCGGAAATCGCGCTACGCTACCCCGCCGTTGCGCAGGGCATCAAAGACCTTCCCGGGATGCTCGCCGGCGCCGCCAGCAACCCGCACATCGTCGTGCGCGACTTCTTCCAGCAGCACAACAATTACTTCCACGACCTGGACACGGCCGCCGAGGACTTCGCCACCCCGCTGCACGCGCGCCAGCTGCGGCTCACCCGCATCGCCGCCGTGCTGGACCGCGACTTCGGCTACACCGTCCGCTTCAACCAGCACACCGGCGGCGAGCGCTCGGCCGCCAGCGCCGACGCCCGCGAGATCCGCCTGCGCACCGGCCTTTCCGAGGCCCAGCAGTGCTTCGAGCTGTCGTACCACTACGCACGCATCGCGCACGGGCAGCTTCTCGACGCCCACGCCTCCCCCATCGCCAACCCCCGCGCCCGCCAACTCGCGCGCCACGGCCTGGCGCAGTACTTCGCCGCGGCCGCCACCATGCCGTATTCGCTCATCCTGGAGGCGGCGGAGGAAACCCGCTACGACGTGGACGTGATCTCCGCGCGCTTCGGCACCGGCTTCGAGTCCACCTGCCAGCGGCTGGGCACCCTGCAGCGGCCCGGCGCGACCGCCATCCCCTTCGTGTTCATCCGCACCGACCGGGCTGGCAACATCTCGAAGCGGCAGTCCACCACCTCGTTCCACTTCTCCCAGCGCGGTGGGACCTGCCCGCTGTGGGTGGTACACCGGGCGTTTGAGACCTCCAACCGCGTCACCCGGCAGGTCTCCGTCATGCCCGACGGGCGGACGTACATGTGGGTGGCGCGGATGGTGCAGGGCCCGGCGGTGGAGTTTGGGAAACCGCGCAAGGAAAACGCCGTGGCGCTGGGGTGCGACGCCGCCCACGCGGACCGGATGGTCTACGCGGACGGGCTCGACCTGTCGCCGGACTCCGCCACCCCGATCGGGCCGGGGTGCGAGACGTGCCCGCGGCGCGCCTGCCCGCAGCGGGCGTTCCCGGCGCTGTGACGTTTAGTCCAGGTCGGACTTCTTCACCAGGCGGCGCGCCGCCTCCGTCACGGAGCCGGACAGCGACGGGTAGACCGCCATGGAGTTGGCCAGCTGCGCGACGGTGAGGTTGTTGGCCACCGCGATGGTCAGCGAGTGGATGAGCTCGGAGGCGGTCGGGGCGACGATCACGCCGCCGATGACCTGGCCGGAGCCCTTGCGGGCAAAGATCTTGACAAAGCCGTGCTGCAGGGAGCGCATCTTGGCGCGCGCGTTGGTGGCCAGGGGCAGCTTGTACACCTCGGCGGCCACCTCCCCGTCCTTGATCTGCTGCTCGGTCACGCCCACCGCGGCGATCTCGGGGCGGGTGAACACAGCGTTGCCCACGGTCTTGATGCGCAGGGGGGTCACGCCCTCGCCGAGCGCGTGGTCCACGGCGATGCGGCCCTGCTGCGCAGCCACGGATGCCAGCGGCATGAGGTCGGAGCAGTCGCCTGCAGCGTAGATGCCGGAGACGTTGGTGCGGGAGACGCGGTCGACGTGGATGTGGCCCGACGGGGTGGTCTCTACGCCGGCGGCCTCCAGGTTCAGGTCGGCGGTGTTGGGGATGGAGCCGATGGACATCATCACGTGCGAGCCTTCGATGGCGCGCCCGTCGGTGGTGTGGACGACCACGCCGTCGCCGGTGTTTTCCACGCGCTCGACGCGCGCGTCCTTCTCCAGCTGCACGCCGAGGTTGCCCAGGACGGTCTCGAGCACGTCGGCGGCGTCCGCGTCGTCGTGCGGCAGGATGCGGTTGCGCGACGCCACCATGGTCACCTTCACGCCCAGCTCGGCGAAGGCGGAGACGAACTCCGCGCCGGTGACGCCGGAGCCGACGACGATGAGGTGGGTGGGCATCTCGATCAGGTCGTACATCTGGCGCCAGTTGAGGATGCGCTCCCCGTCCGGCTCGGCGCCCTTGAGCACGCGCGGGCTCGCGCCGGTGCAGACGAGCACCATGTCGCAGTCGATGTGCTCGGTGGTGCCGTCGGCGCACTCGACTTCGAGGCTGTGCGTGGTGTGGCCCTTCTGCTCGTCGGTAAAGCGCGCGCGGCCGTCGATAAAGCGCACGCCCACGCGGTCCAGCTGGGCGCGGATGTCGCGCGACTGCTCGGCCGCCAGCGCCACCACGCGGTTGTTCAGCGCGCTCAGCGCCAGGTGCGCCTCGCCCAGGCCGTGGTTGAGCCCCATGTCGTCGGCGCGGCGCAAGTCCGTCTTAATGTTGGCGCCCGCAATGAAGCTTTTCGACGGCACCACGTCCTTCCGGATCGCCGATCCGCCAGCCCCCTGGTCCTCCACCACGATGATCTCCGCGCCGTAGTTCGACGCGACCAGCGCGGCCTCGTACCCTGCCGGACCTCCACCAACAATGACGATCTTCTTCGACACCGAGTTTCTCTCCCCTTTTTTATGCGAGCGGAATTTTTCGTGCGCCAGTGTACAGGCCCGCCTAAGGCTTCGATGCGTTGAAGTACTGCTCCACCACGGAGCCGAAGAAGCGCACGCCGACAGCGATGGAGCGCTCGTCAATGTTCAGGTTGCCCTGGTGCAGGTCGTACTGTTCCCCGCTCCCGCTCCACGCGCCGAGGCGGACCATCGCGCCGGGGACGTGCTCGAGGTACCAGGAGAAGTCCTCCCCGCCCGAGGACTGCGGGGCGGTGACGATCCCGTGCGGGTCCACGGCGCGGCCGGCGGCGGCCGCGAGGGCGGTGGCGGCGTCGTCGTTCAGCACCGGCGGCACGCCGCGCACGTAGTCCAGGTGGTAGGTGCAGCCGGTCGGCGCGACGACCAGGTCGATCAGGTCCGTGAGCAGGTCCTCTAGCCCGCGCCAGGTGGTGATGTCCGCGGTGCGGATCGTCCCGTCCAACAGCCCGACCTTCGGGATCGCGTTCGGGGCGTCGCCGGCCTCCACGTGGCCGAACACCAGCACGGTGCCGGTGCGCGGGTCCACGCGGCGCGACAGCAGCGCCGGCAGCTGCGTCACCAGCGCGCCAAGGGCGTAGACCACGTCCGTGGTCAGCTGCGGGCGCGAGGTGTGGCCGCCCGGCCCCTCCACCCGCACGCTCAGCACGTCTGAGGCAGACGTGATCGCCCCGGCGCGCACGCCGACCTGCCCCACCCGCAGCTTCGGCTCGGTGTGCAGCGCGTAAATCGTGCTCACGCCTTCGAGCGCGCCCCATTTGATCACGTCGAGCGCGCCGCCGCCCATGACCTCTTCGGCCGGTTGGAAGATGACGCGTACGCCGTTGGGCAAGGGGGCTTTGGCAAGCGCACATGCGAGCGCCAGCGCAACGGTGGTGTGGACGTCGTGGCCACACGCGTGGGAGACCCCCGGCTCGGTCGAGGCGAACGACAGGCCGGTCTGCTCGGTGACCTTCAGGGCATCAATGTCTGCGCGGAATGCAAGGCGCTCCCCGCCCTCCGGTCCGATGTCCACGTACAGCCCGGTGCCCGGGAAGGGGACGGGCTGCAGCCCGTGCGCGACGAGGACATCGTGGATGAACCTGGTCGTCTGGACCTCTTCGTTGGAAAGCTCGGGGTGAGAGTGCAGATGTCGGCGCCACTCGATGATCTCGTCGTGGTGCTGCGTGACCCATGTGTCCACGGCTGCCGCGATTGATGCCGTGTCTGCCATTGTCCCTCCGGCTCTCTCGATGTGGCGTGTGTTTAGCCTGACAGTCTACGCGCGCACGCCCAGCGCAGAGCTAAAAGTCAATATTGCGCGGCCCGTAGAGGCGATCGCCGGCGTCGCCAAGCCCGGGCACGATGTACGCCTGCTCGTTCAAGCTCGGGTCGATCGCCGCGGTGATGAGCCGGATGGGACCGCCGTGAGCTTGCAGCTTATCGACGCCCGGCTGCGCACTCACCATGCACACACAGGTAATATCGTCCGCCCCGCGGTCAACCAACAGGTCGATCGCGTGGATGAGCGAGCCGCCCGTGGCCAGCATCGGGTCGACGAGGAAGACGGGCTGGCCGGACAGGTCGTTCGGCAGCGCCTCCAGGTACGGCACCGGCTCGTGCGTCTCCTCATTGCGGGCCATGCCGATGAAGCCGACTTGCGCATCCGGGATCATGGACAGCGCGGGATCGATCATGCCGAGGCCGGCGCGGATGATGGGGACGATGATCGGCGGCGTCTTCAACCGGGACCCCTGGGCGGTATCCACCGGGGTGACGGTGTCGAAGGTTTCCACCTCGAGGTCACGGGAGGCCTCGTAGATCAGCATGGCGCCGAGGTCCGCGAGTGCCGCGCGGAAGGCTGCGTTGTTGCTGCGCTCGTCGCGCATGATGGTCAGGCGGGAGGCGGCAAGGGGATGATTCACAACGGTGATGTCCATGACTCTCCATGCTAACCCACTGGCGCGAAACGACCGCGAAACAACGAGGTCCAGCGGGCGCGGGAAAAATTTTGCAAGTTTTTTGGCTCTCGATGGAACCGGGGGCGCCTTCGCTGCGTCTAATACTGCATGAACGTATTTGAACTCGACACCACATATGTCCGCTCCCACACCGATGCGCTGCGCAACGACGCAGCATCGCTTGCGCCCCTGTCCGAACTGCCCATCCCCGCCACCGGCCCGCTCGCAAACTTCGCCCGCGCCACCGCTGGCGCCATCCGCTGC
Source organism: Corynebacterium sp. NML180780 (assembly GCF_007786415.1). NCBI lineage: Bacteria > Bacillati > Actinomycetota > Actinomycetes > Mycobacteriales > Corynebacteriaceae > Corynebacterium > Corynebacterium sp. NML180780. Next base: position 45,412 of record NZ_VNKN01000001.1, read on the forward strand.
TCCAACGGCAAGGCCGAAGAGCTGCAGGAGGCCGCCCGCCGGATCGCGGGCAACATGGACCTCACGCTGCAGGCAGCCCACTGCGTGGACGAGACCACGGGGCTCACCCTGGAGGGCGCGCTATGAGCACAGCAACGCCATCGCCCCTGACCGCGTTCGCCCAACATCCCACCTTCACCGCGGTGCGCGATACCGCGCGGGGCTCGTGCATCGACCCGCTTTACGCGGCCACGAAGATCTTCGCGTCCTGCCCGGAGATCTTCCCGACGCTCCCGCCGTTTTCCACCCCGCAGTTCGCCGCCTTCGACCCGCTCGCCAGCGTCGTCGGGGCGGATGCCGGGCGCTACCGCGACGCGGTCACCGCGCTGACCGAGCAGCGCGACGAGATCAGCGACATGGTCGTCACCGGCACCACGCTCGTCGCCACCGCGGTGGGCGAGCTCGTGGACACCGCCATCTCGATGGTCCGCAACGCGTCCGCCGCTGCCGCCGCAGCTGCCGTCGGCGGTCCGCTCGCGCAGCTCTCCGCCGCCGCGCCCGTGGTGATCACCGGCCTGCTCAAGGCTGGCGCGATCCTGGAAACCCTGGGCAATGACCTCGACGGCCTCGCCGACCGGCTGAACCAGACAACGCTGGCGATGCACGCCCGGGAGGCGCTGGTGGCGTCGCCGGTCGCGCAGGAAGCGCAGCGCACGCTCGGCGAGCTGGTCGATCGCTCTCCCCTGGCCGCGATCCGTCCCACCGCCACCCCGGTGCCGGAAACCCGCCCGGCGGCGCAGCCGGTGGCGGCGAGCGTGGGCGGCGGCGAACCCGGCCCCGCGGGCGAGGCGACCCCGCCGGAGCTCGGCAAGCCGGTGAGCCCTGCAAGCCCTGCGAGTACGGCCGGGTCCGCTGCGGTGCAGGCGGCGAAGTCGCAGATCGGCACCCCGTACACCTGGGGCGGCAGCCAGCCCGGCGGCTTCGACTGCTCCGGTCTCACCTCCTGGGCGTACGGGCAGGCCGGCGTGGACATCCCGCGCACCGCAGCGGAGCAGGCCGTCGGCCAGCAAGTGGCGTACGAGAACCTGCAGGAGGGCGACCTGGTGGTGTGGGACGGCCACGTCGCCATGTACGCCGGCGACGGGATGATGATCGAGGCGGGCGACCCCGTCCAGCTCAATCCGGTGCGCACCGAGAACATCGGCATGCCGTTCCGCGGCTTCTGGCGTCCGACGGCGTAGCCGGGAGGGGTAGCGGGTTGGGTGCGTCGCGCGCGGCGACCTTTAGTAAAGTTTGCGTTCATGAGCACGCGCGCGATCCTCCCCGTCAAGATTTCACTGACCCTGGGCGATTTCTACACCCTGTGGGCCCCGACCTGGAAGGAGCACGGCTCCGAGTGGCAGGCGTTCCTCGGAGACGACCAGTCCATCCTGGTGTTTAATTCACCTGCCGAGCTGCTGGCGTACATCAATACCCACGCCGAGCACGACCTGACGGACCACCCGAAGTGGGCGCACTTTAGCGGCCAGGGCGACGACCGCGTCGTGCCGGACGAGAAGCACACGTTCGACATCATCGGCGCGCCCGAGTACTTGGCGGGGCGCCCGAGCCACGTCAACGTCTCGTCGCTGGGCGGCGTGCTGCAGATTGCGCGCTCGCTGGCCGACGTGGCCAGCGCGGAGCACGCGCAGATCTTCTTCGCCTCGCACTCGGTGCTGGGCAACGTGGCGCGCGGCGCCGACCACTACGCGGGCGAGAACGGCATGGACGAGTGGACCGGGCTCGGCCACGTCATCCTGGCCAACTGGAAGGAGGTCGTGGAGTCGCTCGATGGCGCTGTGCGCTTGGTGTCGGCGGATGAGCTGGATGCTGCGGCCGTCGATAATGCGACTGCATCGATCGAGTCCGCCCAGGCGACGCGCGCCGCGAACAAGGAGCGCGAGGAGGCGGCGGAGAAGGAGCAGGCCGCCGCGGCGGACCCTTACGACGCCACGGTGTGGGCCAACGCCGGCATCGACCCGGTCAAGATCTCCATCCAGGGCAAGAGCGTGTACACCCTGCGCACCTACCTCGGCTCCGCCCCGGTGTTCATGGGCAAGTACGGCGAGATCATGACGTTCCCGTCCACGAAGCACCTCGGCCGCTGGATCCTGCAGAACGACGAGCACGACCTGGCCTCCCTGTCCACCTGGCCGGACTTGGTCAACGCCGCCAACGCTGGCGACCTGAAGGTGGAGGTCCACCCGGACAACTCCTACTCGTTCAACGGGCTTGCGCAGGACATCGCGAAGGGGGTCGACACCGTGGACACCCAGCAGATGGCAAAGGCATACGAGCTGCTTGCCGACGCCGCCGACTGGGCCAAGGACGACTCCCTCAACTCCTTCCTGCTGGCCAACCCGCGCTTCCAGGACTACCTGGCCTACATGCTCGGTTCCACCGAGGCCGCAGGCTACGTCCCGTCCGCCCCATTCACGGATAAGGCGGAATCGTGGACCGAGATGGAAAACCAGCTGATCAAGCGCTTCTCCAAGTTCTAGAAAGCTTCAGGCATCCCACGCCATGACCCCCGATCAGGTCGATCCCCTTATCACCACTATCTACCGTTGGTTCGACGTCTCCGGTGTGCTGCTCATGGGCATCATCGGTGGCACGCTTGCCCGCCACCGCGGCTACGACATCATCGGTTTCTTCTTCATCGCCATGCTGTCCGCCCTCGGCGGGGGCATGCTTCGCGACGTCCTGATCAACCAGGGCACCGTCGCCGCCATGAACCAACCCGAGTACCTCATCTTGGCGTTCACGGGCGCGCTCATCGCCCGCTTCACCTACTTCAAGGGCAAGGCCTGGGAGCTCTTACAAAGCCACGGCGACGCGTTCGTCTCGGCGCTGTGGGCCGCCACGGGCGCGGGAAAGGCGATCACGTACGGCCTGCCCATCCTGCCCACGATCATGATGGGTGTGTTCACGGCGACGGGCGGCGGCATGATCCGCGACGTGGTCACCGGGCGCGAGCCGTCCATTTTCGGCGACAACCAGCCGACGGTCATCCCGGCGGTCGCCTGCGCGCTGATCATGCTGCTGGGCAACGCGACCGGGTTCCTCGCCGTGGGCATGGTGCTGGGGCCGATCGTCAGCTTCGCGCTGTTCCTCGCCGGCTACTGGGGGAACTGGCGCGTGTCCACCAACCCGGAGTACGCACCGGTGAATGAGACCGCGGTACAGGTGGCGCACCTGGCCAAGAAGGCGGAGCACCGCTCGCGCGCCGTCGCCCGCGAGCTGGAGCCGACCCGCGTGCGCTCGTGGCGCCACCGCCAGATGGAGAAGGCGCTGCAGCGCCGCATCGAAAGCGAGGTGCGCAAGGGGAAGCGCCGCGCCACCGCACAGACGGAGGCGGACGATTTCCTGCAGGAGTTCACCCACGAGTTCTCCGCCATCGACCCGACGATGCTGGACAAGGCCGAGCAATCGCCTCGCGACGCCACTGAGCCCGCCGAACCCGAGAGCCTCCTCGACGGCCTGGGCGTGGACCTCGCCGGCGACTCGTACGACGACGACCCAGCCCCCGAGGACCGCCGCCCCGCCGACGCCGACACAATTGCAATGCACAACGACATGCTCGATACGATCCTCGCTGACGACAAGCTCACCGACGAGCTCATCGAGCGCCTCGCCGCCCGCTACGCCCAGAACGACGAGTAGCGCCGCCCGCGCGTCCGTCCGCGGGCCCGTGGCAGGCAGCGCGTACGATCATGCGATGTGTTTGTGCAACGGAGAAGTGTCGCTGCCGTGGCGGTGGCGTCGATAGCCATCGCGGTGCCTGCCGCCCCGAACCTGGCGGTCGCGCAGGAGACGTCCACGACTGCGCTCACCCCAGGCCCCGGCCACTTTGACGAGTTTGGCAACTGGGTCCCACCGGTGCGCGACCGCGCCCCGGACACCGACAGCTGCCCGAACGCGCAGCGGCCGTCGGAAGCAATGTCCACCTCCGAGCGGCTCGCGCCGGGCCAGCCCACGCCGACGCCGCCGCCGCAGGTCTACGACGGCCCCTGCGGCGTGATCGTCCCGCCCGGTTATGCGGTGCCGAGCGACGTGTACGCCTCCGCCTGGGCCGTGTTCGACGCCGACTCCGGCGAGGTCCTCGCGATGAAGGACCCGCACGGGCGGTACCGGCCGGCCTCGATTATCAAGGTCCTGCTCGCGCTCGTGGTGATCAACGAGCTCCCGCTGGACCAACAGGTCCCGGTCTCGGAAGCGTCTGCGAACCAGGAGGGCTCGCGCGCCGGCATTGGGGCGGGCGGCACCTACACCGTCAACGACCTCCTGCACGGCCTGCTCATGGCGTCGGGCAACGATACCGCCCACGCCCTCGCCCAGGCGATCGGCGGCGACGACGCGGCGCTGCGCAAGGTCAACGCGCTCGCCCAGGACCTCGGCATGCGCGATACCTACGTCGCGTCCTACTCCGGCCTCGACGCCCCCGGCATGTCTACCTCCGCCTGGGACCTGTCGCTGGCCTACCGCGCCGCGTTCCAGAACCAGACCTTTGCCGGCATCGTGGACACGGATTCCTACGAGTTCCCCGGCTTCGACGACCTGCCCGGCTTCCAGCTCTGGAACGACAACCAGCTCTACCTCAACGACCCCGAAGGCATCGGCGGCAAGACCGGCTACACCGACGACGCCAACCACACCTTCGTCGGCGGCGTGCACCATGACGGCCGCCGCCTCGTCGCGGTGCTCCTGGACACCACCGTCGGCGAGCACCGCGCGTGGGGCCAGGCCCAGGAGCTCCTCGCCGCCGCCTACCCCGTCGCCGCGGGCCAGGGCGTCGCATCGCTTGACGACGACACCGCTCCCTCCACCTCGCCCTCCACCACTCCCCTCGCTCCGGGTCCGGACGAGGGGGCGTCGACAAGCACTGATGCGCAAAAAGCGCCGGCGACCACCCCGTGGAAGTCCATCGGGATCGTCGCCGGCGTGGCCGTGCTGGCGCTGGTGGCGCTGGCGCTTAGCCTCGAGTCAAGAGGGACACCACCCCGACACCGACGGCGCCAATAGCCGCGCCGACACCGAGCGCCTTGCCGGTGTTGGAATTCTGGCGGGCGGCGCCGGAGCGGACGTTGATCACGGCGGGCTCCGGCACCTCCGCGGGCGCACGCTTCAGGCTCTCCTGGGTTGTCGCGGTCCACGCGGACATGTACAGGACGACGCGCCAGATCAGATAGAGCACAACCATCAGGGAGATCAGCGGGCCGAAGATGGCGCCCGCCGGGTTGCCGGTCATCGAGCCGATGATGAGGCCGGCGAACTGCTTGATCACCTCGAAGACGATCGCGCCGAGCAGCGCGCCCTGCATGCCGGACTTCACCGGCACCTTCGTGCGCGGCAGGAACATCACGACCCACAGCATGACGAGGAAGTTCGCCAGGATGCCCACGAGCAGCCCGACGACCCACACCAGCACGCGCGCGCCCGGGACCTGGTCCAGGCCGATGTACTCGAGCAGTTGGTCCGTCCAGCCCGACACACCGAGCGCGGTGACGGCGAACGCGACGACGAACAGCACGATGAGGCCGATCAGGCCAACGAGGTCCCACAACTTCTTGGACACGAAGCCACCGCCCTCGTTGGCGTCCAGGTTCCACATCGCGGACACACCGACGCGCAGGTTATTCATCCAGCCCAGCCCGGACCACAGGGTGGTGAGCAGGCCGATGCCGGCGACCGCGCCGCGCTGATCAATCGCGGACTGGATGAGGTCATTGACCATGCTGCCCATGTCGCCCTCCAGGCTCTCGCTGACCTGGTTCTGGATGTCCTGCATGAGGTCCGGGCGGGCGTTGAGGAAGAAACCGAGGCCGGCGAAAACCAGCATCAAAAGCGGGAAGAGCGAGAGCACGGAAAAGTATGTGATGCCCGCGGCGTAGTGGTTGCCGCCCTGGGCGCCGAAGCGGTCGTTCATGCGCAACAGGTGGCCAACGGCGGGCGCCTTCTTCTGCACCTCGTCCATGGCGCCGTCCTGCTGCTGCTTCGTGGCACGCTCAATGCCGTGCTCGTCGGTGTACGCCTTGGACGGCGACGTCGATGTTGCCATGCGGCAATCCTTCCTCACTCAGTGGACTGTTGTCAGCACCACAATCGTAGAGGAAGCGTTGGGGCGTCGATACTTGATGCCCCGTGTGGTGCTAGGCGCGCTTGAGAAAACCGGTCTTCTCGTAGACATCGGCGAGCAGCGGCGCGGCGACCTCGCGGGCGCGCTCCGCACCGCGCGCGAGGATGGCCTCGAGCTCCGCCTGGTCCGACATGAGCTCGTCGTAGCGGGCACGCAGCGGGGTGGTGAACGCCTCGAGCGCATCCGCCGTGTCCACCTTGAGCGCGCCGTACCCCTGGCCCTCGTAGCCGGCGACCAGGTCATCGATGGACTTGCCCGTCAGCGCCGACTGGATGACCAGCAGGTTGGACACGCCCGGCTTGTTCTCCTTGTCGTAGGCGATCACGCCGTCCGCGTCGGTCACGGCCGAGCGGATGCGCTTTGCCGACGTCTTCGGCGCGTCCAGCAGGTTAATCAGGCCCTTCGGGTTCTGGCCCGACTTGCTCATCTTGGAGGTCGGATCCTGCAGGTCATAGATCTTCGCCGCGCCCTCCGGAATGAAACCCTCCGGCACCACGAACGTCTCGCCGCGCTTGGCGTTGAAGCGCTCCGCCAAGTTGCGGGTCAGCTCAAGGTGCTGGCGCTGGTCCTCACCCACCGGCACGAGCTGCGGGGAGTACAGCAGGATGTCCGCGGCCATGAGCACCGGGTAGGTAAACAGACCGACCGAGGTGCGGTCCTGCCCCTGCTTCTGGCTCTTGTCCTTGAACTGGGTCATGCGGCTGGCCTCGCCAAAGCCGGTCAGACACTGCAGCACCCAGGTCAGCTCCGCGTGCTCCGGCACGTGCGACTGCACGAACAGCGTCGACTTCTCCGGGTCGATGCCCAGCGCGATCAGCTGCGCGCAGCCGGCGATCGTGCGCTGGCGCAGCTCCTCCGGGTCCTGCTCCACCGTGATCGCATGCAGGTCAGGGATGAAGTAGAACGCCTCGTAGTCGTCCTGCAGGTCAATCCACTGCTTCAGCGCACCGAGGTAGTTCCCCAGGTGATAGGAGTCGGCGGTGGGCTGGATTCCGGAAAGGACGCGTTTCATACACCACATATTAACCCGATACGTAATCGAGGGAACCGGGGTTCTTTATCGCTACGATGAAGCCCACGAAAAGAGCAGCGATGACTGTAAGTAACCGCCCTGAGACAGTTCAGGATGCCAAGGGAGAACATCCGCACCGCGGCTAGACTTCATTCGAGAAGCTGGCCCTCAAGAGAACGCGAGGGCAACGGCAGATCCGCGTCACTGATGAAATGCGTCACATCGTCTCGTTTGATTCCTCAACGTGCGTATCACTGTCCTCCAGCTCGACCCGATCCGCCCGCTCCAGCGCCTCGGCCACCAGATCATCGCCGACTGCTTCGGCGGCGACGTCTCCGTTGGCCTGGCCAGCCAGAACAAAAAAGGGCACCGTACGGCTGTCGCTGACCGAAGCCGGTCGCACAGACCTTCTCCTCGCCCCCTCATCCTCGAGCCGGTTGTCGTCGAATCCCACCACGACGCAGTAGTGTCACTCCCGCCCGGCGCGCAACTACTCGGTTCGAGTGCTCACTGCCCTATCCAGGCAATGTGGCTCGACCCCATCGTTTCGGTGCAGTTCTCCCCCGAATGCGCCCCTGATGTCGCAGGTCAATGGGCCGCACGCAGCAATTACGACGCCACCACCGTCGCCCACGATCTCTCGCGTCACGTCGACCGCCTCACCCATACCGGCGACACCCTCGCCACCGGCTCCTTCCATGCCCCCCAGGTGTGGCGGTAGTTGCGGTAGGTATTTCAGATTTCGCCTACCACTTGCTCGACCCGACCAGTAGTACAGGGATGCAGCACTGCTAGAAATCAGCGCTGACAAGCAGCTTTCGCGACCTAACCGGCCCTACCGGCGCGTTGGAAAATTTGGGGGTTGACACGCCAGCCTTGCTGGTTCTATGGTTACCCACATGAGTGGTAAACCCATCTACCAACAGATTGCCGATGAGTTACGTGACCTCATCGGCGCTGGCACCCTCGCCCCCGGCGACCGGGTGCCGTCCACCAACGAGTTGTCCGCCTATCACTCCGTCAACCCAACAACCTCCGCCAAGGCGCTCACCGAACTATTCGACGAGGGCCTGCTGGAAAAGCGTCGCGGGCTCGGCATGTTTGTTCTAGAGAGTGCGCGTGACCAGGTATTAGGTACGCGTCGCGAGGCATTTGCCCGCAACTTTGTCCAACCGCTTGTCCATGAGGCCAACCAGCTCGGCATCACCACCGAGGAGCTGGCCGCAATGATTAAAAAGGAGCGCCCCCAATGAACCCCGGCTTCTACGCGCTGGTCGGCCCAAACGCCGCCGGCAAAACCCATTTCCTACACACACTCATGGGCCCGCACGCCGCGTTTGTCCCGGCTGGTGCGGACGCGAAGTTTGCGGGCACGACCGTAGACGACCACCTGCGCGCGGTCGCGGCCATCCACCCACATGCAGAGCTCGACTTCCCCAACACCCGTATCAGGGACCTCTCCGTTGGGCAGCGCCGCCTCCTCACCATCGAGGTGGCCCTAGCCATCGGCAAGGACCTGCTACTCCTCGACGAGCCGTTTGACGGCATCGACACCACCACCCGTAAACAGGTCCGCCAGCGGCTGATTGACTACATCGCGGAGAACCCGCAGCGCAGCGTGGTGATGGCGTCGCATCGCGCCGAGGACTTCGCCGGTTTGGCCACCCATGTCATGCAGACATTCGATCACGAGGTCTCGCGCCCTGTCCCACTCGACGACGCCCGCCTGCGTTTTCCGACGGTCACCGGCCCCACCGCCGAGATCAAAGAACTTATCGCCCGCTTCCCTGTTGCGGAGTCAGCGAGCCTCGGGCCGACGACACGCGCCACTTTCACCGAACCCATCAGTGAGAACAATGTCCACCTGCCCATCGAATACCCGGACGATGCCGAACTCATCGACCTCCTTGCGACAGAAAGGCCCGCACGATGAAACTCTTCCTCAGCCCCTTCAAGCCGCTGTCCTACCTGGTGGCGTTGGCCGTATTACTGATCCTGGTCCCTCTGGGCCGTTTCTACGGGGGAGATGGTTCCCTCTGGACCATCTTCGGAGGCTTCGCCCTGACCGCCCTATTTATCCTCGCTAGCACGCGGTGGAGCGCGTTAAACCAGCTCGGCGCGAGTTTTTCCGCGTGGATGAACTCGGCAACAATCACAGCTGTCATTGCTGCGGTGGTACTTGGAGTGTCCACCGCGGCATCCTCGATCTACAACCAGTTCAAGAGCCCGTACTACCAGGCCTATGACCTGTTCCTCTTCACCAACGGCGCAGACGTGCCCTGGGTGGACACTAACGGTGATGCCTACATCATGGCGAACGTCGGACAAGACACCACGTCTATGACCCTGACGATGCTGCTCCACATTGCGTTCTTCTTCGTGGCTGCCATCGTGGGGGTTGCGCTCGGTTTGGTCTACGCCTCCTACGGTGCCGGACGCGGCCTCATCACCGCATTTTCCACGTTCCTCATGGCGGTGGCGCTGTACTGGGCAATAGAGTTCCCTGTACGCGATTGGGACACCGCCGCTGCCAGTGGCATATACGCCGCATGCCTAGTCACACTCGCCGTCAGCGCGGTGGCGTTTCGTAGCACGAAGCGCTTCGTGCCCTAGCAACCACTCGCGCCCCCTACCGCTCCAACCACTCCGAGCGCAGCAGCCCGTGGCGGGAGCAGCAGGCCTCCCACCCAAACGGGCTGATTTTCACCACCATGCGACGCTCGCACACCGGGCAGATGCGCGGCGCGTCATAGGGGCGGTTCGGGTTCACGGGCAGCTGAATCTCGCCGGACAGGACAGCGTCGGCGAGCTCAGTGCTGTCGGGCACGCGCATTAGAGGGCCTTGATGGTGTCGTAGACCGCGCCGTGGCCGGACTTCATCTTCTGGCCGACCGGGGTAATCCCCAGGTCGAGGACGCGGTCAACAGCCTCGCGGTCCTGCTCGATCGGGCGCCCCAGGGTGGTCAGGTAGTTGCCACCGATAATCGCGTTGGCGCCGCCGAGGAGGCCGGCCTCCGTACCGTCATCGCCAAGCGCGAGCTCGGTGCCGCCAGCGAAACGCAGCTGTGCGGTCGGCATGGCCAGACGGAACGCGGCAACAGCACGCAACGCCTCGCCCTGCGGAACCAGCGGACGGTCCTCGAACGGGGTGCCCGGGCGCGGGTCGAGGAAGTTCATCGGGACCTCGTGCGGCTGGATTTCAGCGAGCTGGGTCGCGAACTCAGCGCGCTGCTCCAGGGACTCGCCCAGGCCGATGATGCCGCCGCAGCAGGTTTCCATGCCCTCGGCCAGCACGTACTCGAGCGTGTTTTTGCGCTCCTCCCAGGTGTGGGTGGTCACCACGTTGGGGAAGTAAGACTTCGCGGTCTCAAAGTTGTGGTTGTAGCGCGACACGCCCATCTCCTTGAGCTGGCGCGCCTGGTCCTGGGTGAGGATGCCCAGGGATGCGGAGATGGAGATGTCCACCTCGTCCTGGATGGCCTTGACCGCGGCGGCAACCTGGTCGAGCAGCTGCTGGGTCGGGCCCTTCACTGCGGCGACGATGCAGAACTCGCCCGCACCCATCTTCTCGGACTGCTTGGCAGCCTCGACGAGCTCGTTGATGTCCAGGGTCACGGCGCGGACCGGGGACTCGAACAGGCCGGACTGGGAGCAGAAGTGGCAGTCCTCCGGGCAGCCGCCGGTTTTCAGGGAGATGATGCCTTCCAGCGACACGTCAACGCCGCAGTGCTTAATGCGGGTCTCGTGCGCGATCTCCAGCAGCTCCTGGAGGTCCTCGTCAGGAACCTGGAGGACCTGCAGGATCTCCTCCTGGTTCAGGCCCTCGCCCTTCTCCAGGGCCTTTTCGCGTGCAATATCAAGAATAGGTGCGTGTGACATTGGTTAAACTCCGTTCTCAATGTAATGACTGACAAAAGGCTACCGCATCCGCTGAACAGTGTTCAGTTGTTGCCCCAAAAATCCCCCGCGTCCCCGAATCTGGGGGCGGGGGTGCGCGATGTCAGGATCACTCGCCGTCGGAGCGCTTCCGCTCGCTCCTGGGCGGCAGCTTCATCTTCTTCAAGCCCCGGTACGCAGTGCGCGCGCCCGGAATGTGGCGAGCGCGGTGATACATGAAGGTGGTCAGGGCGTATCGCGGGTCGTACGCCGCGGCGGCCTCCTCGTCGTACTCGTAGACCGGCAGGCTCCAGCCCCGCTTGAGCGAGAACAGGCGCACCCCGAGCACCGCGACGAGCGTTACTAGGATGACCGCCCACTCGTGGACGCCCAGCCAGGACAGGGCCCACCACACCACAACACCGATGACGGCGGCGGAGGCGTACATCTCCTTGTGGAAGACGAGTGGGACGCGGTCGGAGAGGACGTCGCGAAGCACACCGCCCGACACGCCCGTGGTCACCGCCGCAACGCACGCGATGATGAAGCCGTGCCCGTTCTCCACAGCAGTTTGGATACCCAGCACGGCGAACGCCGCCAGGCCGATCGCATCGGCGACGAGGAAGCTGCGCCGCAGCCGCACGAGCAACCAGCTCACCCGCACCGTCACCGCAGCCGCGACGATCACGGTGACCAGGTACAGCGGCTGCTCCACCCACGTCAGCGGGTACGTGCCGAGCAGCACGTCGCGCACCGTGCCGCCGCCCAGCGCGGTCAGCGCGCCGAGCGTGATCACGCCGAACAGGTCCATGCGCATCCGGCCCGCCGCCACCGCCGCCGTCATCGCCTCGGCCACGATGCCGATGACGTAGAGGATGGAGACCAGGTTCGCGGTACTGAAGTTGGCAACATAGGAAGCGATCATGCGCCACCCCCGTCGGCGTACTCCACCAGCAGCGGCGAGTGGTCCGACCAGCGCAGCTCCACCGCGCCCGCCTTCTCCACCCAGCTGCGCCGCGCCCGCGCGAGCATGTCGGCGGTCGCCGCCTGGTAGTCGATGCGCCACCCTGCGTCGTTGTTAAACGCCTGTCCGCGGTAGGTCCACCACGTGTACGGCGCAGCCTCCGGCGACAGGCGACGGGCCACGTCGAACCACGCCGGCTCCGCCGCGGCCATGCGAGGCGCCGCACCCTCGGGGCCGTAGTCGACCGCGCCGGCCCAGCCCGCGTTCGCCTTGTCCTCTATATCCTGCGCCTCATCGTCGGGGAATGCGCCGAACACCGAGTCCATAAACGCGCGCTCCGGTGGCAGGAAGCCAGACTTTTTGCGATTCGTCTTCCAGTTTTTCAGGTCCTCGCGGCGGTGGCAGATGTTCCAGTCGCCGCCGATCACCATCTGCGGGTACTGCGCGGCCCACTCGGCAAGCAGGGGCTCGAACTGGTCGAGGAACTCGTACTTCTCATCTTGCTTTGCGGTCTCCGCCGCGCCCGACGGCAGGTAGAGGGAGGCCACGCGCGTCCCGCACGGCAGAGTCCCCGCCAGGAACCTGCCGGCGGTTTCGAATCCGGGGATGCCCGTGTGGACGTCGATAAGCGAGTGCTTCGACAAAATGCCAACCCCGGCCCTCCCCTTCGCCTCAGCGGGCGCAACTACCAGCTGCCAACCCTCATCGAGGGCGGGGGCAAGCGCCGCGTGCGCCTGCTCCTCCGTCGCGCGGACTTCCTGCATCAGTACCACGTCGGCGCTGGTGCGCTGCAGCCACTCAAGCATGCCCAGGTTGTCCTCGTTGCGGACCTTCGTCGCGGCCCGAATCCCGTTGACATTCACAGAAGCGATAGTGAGACTCATGCCCCCGAGACTACCTTTTACAGGACAAGCGGTATGTAAACGCTGTACGCTGAGAGGTTGAACACTGCCAACCAGAAATATGAGGAGCACAATGGCTAAGATCATCTGGACCCGCACCGACGAGGCGCCCCTGCTGGCGACCTACTCGCTCAAGCCGATCGTGGAGGCGTTCGCTTCCCAGGCAGGGATCGATGTGGATACCGCCGACATCTCGCTCGCCGGCCGCATTATCTCGCAGTTCCCGGAGCGCCTCACCGATGAGCAGAAGCTTGACGACGCATTGGCGCAGCTCGGCCAGCTCGCCAAGACGCCCGAGGCGAACATTATTAAGTTGCCGAACATCTCCGCATCTCTGGTGCAGCTGAAGAAGGCCATCGCCGAGCTGCAGGCCGCCGGCTTTGACCTGCCGGAGTACGAGGAGGCGCAGGAGAAGTACGACGCCGTCAAGGGCTCCGCCGTGAACCCGGTGCTGCGCGAAGGCAACTCGGATCGCCGCGCGCCGGAGGCCGTGAAGAACTACACCAAGAAGCACCCGCACTCCATGGGCGAGTGGTCGAAGGACTCCAAGACCAACGTTGCCACCATGGATGCCGGCGACTTCCGCCACAACGAGAAGTCCGTCATTATCCCGGCCGAGGACACCCTCACCATCAAGATGGCCGACGGCACCGTGCTCAAGGAGGGCCTGAAGGTCCAGGCCGGCGAAGTCATCGACGCGACCTACATGTCCGCCGCCGCCCTCGACGCATTCCTACTGGACGCCGTGAAGAAGGCCAAGGAGGAGGGCGTGCTCTTCTCCGCGCACCTGAAGGCCACCATGATGAAGGTCTCCGACCCGATCATCTTCGGCCACGTCGTGCGCGCATACTTCAAGCCCGTCTTTGACAAGTACGGCGCCGAGCTGCTCGAGGCTGGCCTCAACGGCGAGAACGGCCTCGGCGCCATCCTCGACGGCCTGTCCGAGCTGGAGAACGGCGAGGAGATCCGCAAGGCCTTCGAGCAGCAGCTTGTCGACGGCCCGTCGCTGGCCATGGTGAACTCCCACAAGGGCATCACCAACCTGCACGTGCCGTCGGACGTGATCATCGACGCCTCCATGCCGGCCATGATCCGCACCTCCGGCCACATGTGGAACGCCGACGACCAGGAGCAGGACACCCTGGCCGTGATCCCGGACTCCTCCTACGCCGGTGTGTACCAGGCCGTGATCGACGACTGCCGCGCCAACGGCGCCTACGACCCGACCACCATGGGTACCGTCCCGAACGTCGGCCTCATGGCACAGAAGGCCGAGGAGTACGGCTCCCACGACAAGACCTTCAAGATCCCGGCAGACGGCACCGTACAGGTGGTCAACTCCGCAGGCGACGTGCTCATCGAGCACGACGTCCAGGCGGGCGACATCTGGCGCGCCACCCAGACCAAGGACGCCCCGATCCAGGACTGGGTTAAGCTGGCCGTCAACCGCGCACGCCTCTCCGGCATGAAGACCATCTTCTGGCTCGACGAGGAGCGCGCACACGACCGCAACCTCATTGAGCTGGTGAACAAGTACCTGGCCGACCACGACACCGAGGGCCTGGACATCTCCATTCAGTCCCCGGTCGAGGCCACCAAGACCTCCATCGAGCGCATCCGTCGCGGCGAGGACACCATCTCCGTCACCGGCAACGTGCTGCGTGACTACAACACGGACCTCTTCCCCATCCTCGAGCTGGGCACCTCCGCGAAGATGCTCTCCGTGGTCCCGCTGATGGCAGGCGGCGGCCTGTTCGAGACCGGTGCCGGCGGCTCCGCCCCGAAGCACGTCCAGCAGGTCCAGGAAGAAAACCACCTGCGCTGGGACTCGCTTGGCGAGTACCTCGCACTGGCCGAGTCCTTCCGCCACGAGAAGAACACCAACGGCAACGAGCGCGCCGGCGTCCTCGCCGCTGCGCTGGACAAGGCCACCGAGCAGCTTCTCGACGAAGGCAAGTCCCCCTCCCGCAAGGTGAACGAGATCGACGACCGCGGCTCCCACTTCTGGCTGTCCCTGTTCTGGGCCGAGGCACTCGCCGCCCAGACCGACGACGCCGAGCTGGCCTCTGCCTTCGCCCCGGTTGCCGAGGAGCTGCGCGCCAACGCCGAGCAGATCGACTCCGAGCTGCTCGCCGCACAGGGTTCCGCCGCTGACCTGGGTGGCTACTACTGGCCGGACGAGGCAAAGACCACCGCAGTCATGCGTCCGTCCGCGACCTTCAACAAGGTCATCGACGCGCTGAAGAAGTAGGCGCTCGGCCATTCCGGCCCCGGTTGCTGCGTTTTCGTGGCGGCCGGGGCTTTGGTTTACGGCTCTTGACCTGGCCTGTCGATGTCGCACTACGTAGCCTCAGAAGCGTAGCCCCTAATGCGTAGCCTCTAGAACGTAGCCTTTCGAGTAAATCATGTTTGAGTTGGCCAAAGTTTTTCCGTTTACTCGAAAAGCTACGTTTTAGGGGCTACGCTTCTCCCGCTACGTTTTAGCTTTCGTGTCAGCCGCATCAACGTAGCCTCCGCCGCACCGCTTTCTGCTGCCCCACCAGAGTGTCGCGCACTTCTTGCACAAACGTCTCCGGATTTCTGCGCAGGAAGCCCGGCGAGTACCGCAGGAACACATACCCCTGGTTCGCTATCCGCTTTTGCCGGCGAAATTCCTTCTGCCTCACCTGTTCTGCGTCTGGGCCTTGGTATTTCACCTCACCATCGATCTCGATGAGCAGCCAGCCATCGATGCACAGATCGGCATACCGCCCAGCCACCTCATACTGCGTTGTCACCGGACCAATTCCTGCTTGGATGAGCAGCCCACGCGCGAGGGATTCGTACGGTGAATCGGAGTTGGCTACCGCGTGGTCCAAACATTTTCTTACCGTACCGATTCCCTTGGCTCTTCCGAGCAAGGCAGCATGTGTATGCAGCATCTCCAGATCGAACCCTCTCCGGAGTAGGTAGTCGGCCGTCACGAGTCCCTCGACGAATCCGTGGTAGCGGGCGATGTCAGCGAAAGTGCGGAAACCAGTTGTCAGTCGGTGCCCGTCAACGTCGCCAATGTCCATCGGGAGCAGTTTCGATCGACGAAACACCAGGCCCTGACTACGATCTCTGTTGGTAGAGACACCCCCGGATGGCAAGGCGAGCTCAATGTGTTCCGCTGACGTGCTAATGACCCACATACCGTGCATCCGCGCAGCCGAACGTCCAACTAGGATCGCGCTGTTACTTGTCCTGCCAGCGGCTTCGACGCGCAGCCATTGCCGCTCATGGTATCGCAACTCCTCCCACGCGCTACGCGGGTAGTAGATCACTGAGCTCAGCGCCAAATAGTGCTCAGCGAGATACACGAGTGCCTCCCGCGACAGCGCGCGCTTATCGACGATCCCCCGCCGCAGCTCCCCCTTCCGTGCTTCCCACCGCTGCAGTTCGACCTGGTTTTCTCTGTCAATCCCCATACCTAGTTTGACGATGAAAACCAGGTCCAGGTTCCCTCACTCCGCAGAAATCTACCCCGCGTTGCGCAGCGCTGTGGCGAGCCCGTTCATGGTGACCTGGATGGTCTTGGAGACCAGGAAGGTTTCGTCGCCAGCGCGGTAGCGGCGCAGCAGCTCGAGCTGGACGGCGTTGAGCGGCAGCAGGTAGGGGTAGCGGCGTTTCAGGGAACGAGCCTGGCGCTGGTTCTCGGCGACGAGGTCAGCGTGGCCGGTGATGCGGAAGTACACCTGGCGAGTGCGCTCGAATTCGTCGGAGATGAGCCCGAAAATCCGCTCGGCGACATCAGCGTCTTCGACCAGGTCGGCGTAGAGGCGGGCCAGCGACATCTCCGCTTTCGCCATCACCTGCGCCATGTTTGCCAGCACGGAGCGGAAGAACGGCCAGTCGCGGTAGAGCTCGCCAAGCTCGTCCCAGCGCTCTTCGCTTTCGCCTGCCCAGCGCTCGACGGCGGTGCCGACGCCGAACCAACCGGGCACGTTGGTGCGCGATTGCGCCCAGGACAGGACCCAGGGGATGGCGCGAAGATCGGAGATCGCGGTGGTCTGCTTGCGGGAAGCGGGCCGGGAACCGAGGTTGAGCTCGCCGATCTCGTGGAGCGGGGTGGATTGGGTGAAGTAGTCGATGAAGCCGGGGTCGCCGATGAGTTCGTTGTACTTTTCGCCGGAGTAGGCGGCAAGCGTGCGCATGATGTCGTAGGCACGCGTGGGATTGGCAATCGGCTCGGTGTCCAGCAGCGACGCCTCGAACGCCCCGGCCACAAAGGCCTCCAGGTGGCGGCGCGCGGTCTCGGGCGAGCCGTACTTGGCCGAGATGATTTCGCCCTGCTCGGTGATGCGGATCGAGCCGTCAACCGCGCCCTTGGGTTGGGCGAGGATGGCGTCGTAGGTGGGCCCGCCGCCGCGTCCGACTGCCCCGCCGCGGCCGTGCGCGAGCCGGAGGCGGATGCCGTGGCGGTTGCAGAGTTCGACGAGGGCGAGTTCGGCGTCGTAAAGCGCCCAGTTGGCCTGCAGGTAGCCGCCGTCCTTGTTGGAGTCGGAGTAGCCGAGCATGACCTCCTGCACGTCGCCGCGTTCGCGCAGGTAGTCGCGGTAGAAAGGCAGCGACCAGAGGTCTTCGAGGATGCGCGCGCCGTGCGCGAGGTCGTCGATCGTTTCAAACAGCGGCACGACGTTGACCGCGTCGAGCCCGACCTCTTTGAGCAGCACCATGGGTTCGAGGATGTCGGAGACGGCCCCGGTCATAGCGATGATGCATTGCGTGACCGCGCCGTGGCCCAGGTCGCGGACGGCGCGTGCTGCTGCGGTGAGGATGCCCATTTCCTTGCGCGTGGCGTCGCAAAGCTGCGCCTCGGCGCGCAGCAATGGCCGCGGGGTGCGCAGCTCCTGAACGAGCACCTCCACTCGGTCCTCCTCCACGAGCTCCGCGTAGTTTTCGCAGACACCGGCTGTCGCGAGCACCTCCGCCACGACCGCTTCGAAGGACTCGGAATTCTGCCGCAGATCTAGCGCGTACAGGTGGAAGCCGAAGGTGAGCACGGCCGAGCGCAGGCGCGCGAGCCGGTCGTCGGCGATAATCGCGCCGCCGTGCGCGCGCAGCGAGTCGTCGATGCAGTCCAGGTCGGCGAGCAGCTCAGCCGGGTCAGCGTAGGGCACATGCTTATCGACGCCCACCTCCTCCCCCGCCAACGCCGCGCGCGTCGCCGCAACGCGGTGCCGGATCCCGTACACGGCGCGGCGGTAGGGTTCGTCCACGCGGGACTCGGCGGTGTTGTCGGCGGCGTCCGCGAGCTGGGAAAGCTCTGCCGAGCAGGTGGAATAGCGGTCCGACAGCGAAAGTTCGCGCTCCAGGTCGGCCAGCTCGTCCAGGTAGCGCGCCAGCGCTGTGTCGGCGGCCTGGCGAGTGGCGTAGTTCAGCGTTTCGGCGTTGACGTACGGGTTGCCGTCGTGGTCGCCACCGATCCAGGATCCGGGGCGAAGGACCGGGATCTGCTCGAGCAGCGAGAGTTTGTAGTAGCGCAGACCGACGTCGATCTCGTCTTCGAGGCGCGGGCGCGCGATGCGGATGAGGGCGGTCTGCCACAGCAGGGTCATGCGCAGCTCCATCTCGCGCTCGATCGCCTCGGGATCGGCGCCGGCGTGAAGCTCGCTGAGCAGGCGTTTGATGCGTGTCTGGGTGTCAAAAACGGTGCGGCGGCGCGTCTCGGTGGGGTGCGCGGTGAGCACCGGCGAGACCTGCGCGCCGGCGACCAGTTCGGCGACCCGATCTGCGCCAACCTCGCGGTCGTGCAGGTGCGCGAACGTGTTGCGCAGCGATACCGGGGCGGGGACCTTCTCGTCGTCCAGGTCCTCGACAAGGTTGGTCAGCAGCGCGAAGTGGCTAAACGCGCGGGCGACAAGGTTCATCTTCGCGGTGTCCAGCCCGCGGAACACGGTGAGCAGGTCATCCGGGGTGGCGTCGCCGTGCGCGATGTCGAAGGCGGTGCGGCGGGTGGATTCAACCAGGTCGAAGACTTCCTGCCCTTCCTGTTCGGCGATCACCCGGCCAAGCACCCTCCCGAGCAGTCGGATGTCTTCACGGACGTGGTCTGCGGGTTGGGTTGGCACGTGGTGTCTCCTTACAGCATCGAATTCTTAAGCGGTGTCCGGCACACTACCTAATGTAAACCAGATCACATACTCGCTCACCGCAACGCACATCACACTTCCACGAGCTGGGCAAACTGCCTCAATTTTATTCAGCCATTTAACACGCAAAATAGACAGCTTGGTACACAACGGGCCGACCGCACGTTACGTTCGAAAGCCATGAGCAACTACGACAACTCCAACGCCAACGAGTGGGCCTTCGCCACCCGCTCCATCCACGCAGGCCAGCCCGTCGACTCCGATACCGGCGCGCGCAACCAGCCGATTTACATGACCACCAGCTACGTCTTCGACGACGCGCAGCACGCGGAGAACCGCTTCAACCTCTCGGACGCGGGCCCGATTTACACCCGCCTGACTAACCCAACGCAGCAGGCGCTGGAGGACCGCCTCGCTTCCCTGGAGGGCGGCGTCGCCGCTGTCACCTTCGCCTCCGGCATGGCCGCGGAGACCGCCGCGATCCTCAACCTCGCCTCGGCCGGCGACCACATCGTTACCTCCCCGCGCCTCTACGGCGGCACCGAGACGCTTTTCCAGGTCACGCTGCCGCGCCTGGGCATCGACTTCACCTTCGTGGACAACCCGGACGACCCGGAGAGCTGGCAATCCGCTATCCAGCCGAACACGAAGGCGCTTTACGCGGAAACCTTCGGCAACCCGATCGCGGACGTGCTGGACATCCCGGCCGTCGCCGAGGTCGCCCACGCCAACCAGGTCCCGCTGATCGTGGACAACACCATGGCCACCGCCGCCCTGGTGCGCCCGCTGGAGCACGGCGCGGACGTGGTCGTGGTCTCCACCACCAAGTTCTACACGGGCAACGGCGCGGCCATCGGCGGCGCGATCATCGACGGCGGCTCCTTCGACTGGACCGTCCAACGCGACGGCAAGGACGTCTTCCCCTACTTCACCACCCCGGACCCGGCTTACCACGGCCTGAAGTACGCAGACCTAGGCGCGCCCGCGTTCGCACTCAAGGCCCGCGCTGGTCTGCTGCGCGACACGGGCGCCGCGATTTCCCCGTTCAACGCCTGGGTTGCGCTGCAGGGCCTGGACACCCTCCAGTTGCGCGTGGACAAGCACAACGAGAACGCTGCTGCGGTCGCCGAGTTCCTGGCCAACCACGACAAGGTGGCCAAGGTGAATTACGCCGGCCTGCCGGATTCGCCGTACAAGGCGGTCAAGGACAAGCTCGGCCTTGCCCACACCGGCTCCGTGCTCTCGTTTGAGGTCGCGGGCGATCCGGACGATCGCACCAAGGCCTGGGCATTTATCGACGCCCTGAAGCTGCACTCCAACCTGGCCAACATCGGCGACGTCCGCTCCCTGGTGGTCCACCCGGCCTCCACCACCCACTCGCAGTCCAATGCGGAGGGGCTCAAGCGCGCGGGTATTAGTCAGGCCACGGTCCGCCTGTCCGTAGGTATCGAGGACATCAACGACATCATCGACGACCTCAAGCGCGGATTCGCGGCGATCTAGGCGGACCCCATGCTCACACTCGCCCCCGAGGGCCAGCTCGCCACCGTCGACATCAGCACCCTCCGCACCGAGGCAGGCGCCCAGATCGACGAGGCGCAAATTGCTTACCGACGATGGGGCGAGCCGGCCGGTGACCCCCACGGCACCAACAACATCCTGCTTGTCGAGCACGCGCTGACCGGAGACCCGGACGCCTCCGACTGGTGGTGCGAAGCGATCGGCCCCGGCAAGGCGCTGGACACCAACGAGTGGTGCGTGATCTGCACCAACGCCGTCGGCTCCTGTTACGGGTCGACGGGTCCGGCGTCCCCCTACCCGGGCGGCACCGGAGTGTGGGGCTCCCGCTTCCCCGCCGTCTCCATCCGCGACATGGTGCTGGCCGAGCACCGCTTCCTCGAAGCCCTGGGCATCTCGCGCGTGCACGCGATCCTGGGCGGATCGATGGGCGGAGCCCGCGCGCTGGAGTGGACGCTGCTTTACCCGGAGCAGGTGGACTACGCGCTGGTCATCGCCGTCTCCGCGCGCGCGAGCGCGTGGCAGATCGGGATCCAAACGGCGCAGATCACCTCGATCACGCAAGACCCGAACTGGCAGGGCGGCAACTACCACGGCACCGGCAGCGCGCCCGACGCGGGCCTGGCCGCCGCCCGGCGTCTGGCCCACCTCACCTACCGGGGCGAGCTGGAGATCGACGAACGCTTCGGCACCTCCGCCCAGCCCGGCGAAAACCCGCTCGGCGCCTACCGCGAGGACGGCGAGCGCTTCGCCGTCCAGTCGTACCTGGAGCACCAGGGGCGCAAGCTCACCGAGCGTTTCGACGCCGCGTCCTACGTCACCCTCACCGAGGCCCTCAACCGCCACGACGTGGGCCGCGGGCGCGGCGGTCTCAACAAGGCGCTGGCCTCATCAACCGTGCCCACCATGATCGTGGGCGTGGATACCGACATTCTCTACCCCTACCACCAGCAGGAACACCTCTCCCGCAACCTGGGCAACCTGCTCGCGATGTCGAAGCTGTCCTCGCCCGTCGGCCACGACGCGTTCCTCGTCGAGGCGCGCCAGATGGACCGCGTCCTGCGCAACTTCATCGCGCTGACCCGCGAGGCGCCGTCCGCGCACGACATCGCGGCCGCCCGCGGCGACTACGACATCTAGGTCCGGGCTCAGAGGTCACGGAGGGTCACGTGGGCGTCGTCAAGCGAGGCGATGAGCCCGCGCCCCATACCCACCCAGCCGACGGGCACGGACGCGTCCAGCGCGATCCGCTGGTGCACATGTCCGAGCGCCCAGGCGTCGTAGTCGCACGCCTCGAGCTCCGCGACGTCGCACGGCAGGCAGGCGTTGTTGGAGTATTCGCCGGTGACGGAGGTGTGGAGGAGGCCGAGGTTGGGCGCGCCGCTGATACGCGAAGGAAACGACGGCACCAATCGGCGCGGGTCGCGGTCCACCTCAACGGCGGCGGTGTGCAGCGCCCACCCGCCCGCGCGGATCGTCTGCGGCCGCGTGCCCGCCACAGCGACACCTGGCGGGATCACTGCGGAGAGGTCGTGGTGGACGTCGTGGTTGCCGGCGATGAAGACGGTGGTGTCGAACAGCTCGAGGGCGCGGGCGAAGAAGCGCGTGACCTCGCCGAAGGTGGCGCTGGTGAAGCGGGAGCGGTCGATGACGTCGCCGAGCATCACAAAGTGCGCAGCCCCTGCCTGCGCCCCGCGCTGCAGCGCTTCGAGCGCCCACTCGATGCCGGGACCAGTTTTCTTCGCGCCGGATTGCGGGCGGCCAAGGTGGATGTCTGCCAGGACGAGGATCGGAGCGGTCATTGGACCAGGTTAACGCGCGTGGCGGGACTGCCACCAGCGCACGAGCACGAGCACGAGTGTCGAGGTGCCGACGCCGATGAGCGTCATCGCCATCGCTTCGGCGCGGTGGCCCTGGTCGTACTGGTTCATGATCCACGGCGCGAGCAGGTTGATGTTGCTCGGTCGAATCAGTGAGGACATGACCAGCTCGCGGATGCCCACGAAAAAGGCGAGCAGCCAGCCGGCGAACAGGCCTGGCGCCAGCAGCGGCACGGTGACGCGGGTGAAGGTTTGCGCCGGGGTGGCGCCGCAGATCGCGGCGGCCTCCAACATCGTCGGCGACATGGATGCCGCGGACGTCTTCACGTTCTGCACCGCCATCGGCGTAAACAGTACGGTAAACGCCATGACCAGGATGATCTGGGTGCCGTAGGGTGTCCACGGCAGGTTGGGGGAGTTCCACAGGAGGATAAAGCCGATGGCCAGGACGATGCCGGGCACGGTGTCGGGGGCGACGGCGAGGAAGTCGGTGAGCTTTGCCACGATAGTGGAGCGCCGCATGGTCAGCAGCGTGATCGCGAGGGCGACCAGCACCGCGGTCGTCGCGCCGATCGCGCCGAGCAGAATCGAGCGGGTGAGCGCCTCCTGCGCAGACGGCATGGACAGCACGATGGCGAAGTAGTCGAAGGTGAGGTTGTTCGGCGTCGGCGCCTTGGACCGCAGGATGGTCATCGCCGCCAGGACGATGGAGATGTACGGGATGAACACGGACAGGGCAAACACCACTACGCTGTAGACCCACGCGAGGGACATTGCGCTTTTCGACGCCCGCAACCGCACCGGCCGCGACGCCCTTCCCCCTCCGGTCAGGTCTTTCCGGCTCGCCCACTGCTGGATGGCCCACGCCGTGACGCCGAGGGCGAACAGCACGGACGAGGTCGCGGCCGCGCTGCTGAAGCTCAGCGGGTCGATGGTCACGTCCTCGTAGATCGAGGACACGAGCACCTTGTATCCGATTGCGTTGCCCAGCGTCACCGGCGTGCCGAACTCGCCGGCAGCCTTAATAAAGACGATGAGCGCGCCCAACGAGTACGGGCCGACCACCATCGGCGCGATGATGCGGGTGAACTGCTGCCAGCGGGACGCGCCCGCCACCTGCGCCATCTCCAGCTGCGAGGCGGGGATACCCTCGAAGCAGTTGCGCAGGATGAGGTAGAGGAACGGGAAGAGCTCCGCCGCCATGATGAAGCCCATGCCCCAGACGGAGTAGATGGCGTCGTGGGCGAACCCGCCGAGCGTCTCGCCGAGCAGCATGTCGGCCACGCCGCGCACGCGGGTGAAGTCCATCCACGCCATCGCCGCGGCGAACGGCGGGGTCATGAACGGCACCATGATGAGCACTTCCACCCAGCCCGCCTTGCGCATGGGGGTCCAGGCGCGGAACAGGGCGAGTGGGGCGGCGAAGAGCGTGGCGAAGAGGACGACGATGAGCGAGAGCACAATCGTGTTGCCCAGGACCTTAAGCATGCCGGGCTCGGCCAGCTCGCCGAGCGCGGACGGCTCATCGCGGTAGCCAGTCACCGCGGTGACCAGCACGGAGAGCAGCGGGGCGGCGACGAGGACGAGGAGGAGGAGCAGCACCACGTAGATGCCGGGGGCGTTGCCCTGCCTGGTGTTACGCCCCGGACGCCGCCCCGCCCGCGCGTTGTTGCTTCCTGGCTCGGCCGACAGCGTTCCCGGCTCGGCCAGCGGCGTTCCCGTGTTCAAGGTCGTCACGTACTTCCTCGCTCCTCGCGCAGGCGGCGCCAGTCGCGCCGCGGGTGGGTGTTACAGGTAACGCTCGGCGAACTGTTCGCGAACGTTCTTGGACTCAGCGGAGATGGCCTCCCAGTCGTCCGAGATCTGCGTGATGTCGTCCAGCTTCGGGCTTTCCTTCGGCTCGACCTCCGGGTTCGCCGGGATCATGTACTTGGACGCGGAGATCTGCTGCGCTTCCTCGGAGAACATGAAGTCGACGAAGGCCTGTGCTGCCTCCTTGTTGTCGGAGGTCTTCATGATCATCACCGGGCGCGGGGAGACCGTGGTGCCGGAGAGCGGCAGGCTGATCTCCAGGGCCTCGCCCTTGTCCTTCTTGGAGTACGCGGAGTAGTCCACGCCGCCGAGCACGATGCCCTTGGAGCCGGAGGTGACCTTGTCCAGCGCAGGTCCGTTCGCACCCTCGACGATCATGCCGTTATCAAACAGCTTGTCAAAGAGCTCCCAGGTCTTGTCCTCGCCCCACTCCGCAACCATGGCGGCGAGCAGATCGGCGGCGGTGCCGGACTCACGCGGGTCAGGCATGATGACCATGTCCTTGTACTTCGGGTCGGCCAGGTCCTCCCAGTCGGTCGGGGCCTCGTCGATGACGTCGGTGTTGGCCACCAGGGTCAGCGCGGAGCCGTCGCGGCCGTGGAAGGTGTCGTCCTGCGCGTTCCACTTCGGGTTGGAGTTCTCAATGTTGGCGGGCTTGTACGCCTCGAGCGCGCCGGCCTCTGCCTGCTTCGCGGCCGCCTTCCAGGACGCCAGGTAGACCACGTCGGCCTGCGGGTTCGCTTCCTCCGCCTTGAGCTTGGCGGTGATCTTGCCGGTGGTGTCGGCGAAGACGTTGACCTTCACATCGGTGCGTTCCTCGAAGGCTTCGACGAGGGCGTCGGTAAGCCCCTGCGGGTTCGCGGAGTAGTAGTCCAGCTCACCGGAGAGGCCTTCCGGGGCCTCCCACTTCTCGGCGGATACGGCCTGGCTCTCGGAGGCGCCTTCGGAGCCGGTGGATTCCGCGTCGTCCGCAGACTCGACGGAGCCGCAGGCGGTCATGGTGAGCGCTGCGGTCAGGCCGACGATGGCGGCAGCAATCTTCTTCATTGTTGTCTCCTATTTTTCTGTTCAGTGCTCGCAGGCCGGTCGGCCCAGGAGGAGGACGTGATGACGGGTGGTTATGGTGTGGTCACCGTCAGCAGGACGGTGTCCCCGCGCCCGATCGGCGCGCGGGTGTAGGCGAGCCACGGCTCGGGGGCGCCGTCCACCTGGCAGCGGATTTCGTACCGCCCGCCGGTGTACTGCCGTTCGACGACCTTGCCAATGACGGAGTTCTCCGGAAGCAATTCCGGGCGCTTTCCATCGTCCAGCACCGTGACCTGCACGTTTTCGGGGCGGTTGTCTGGCAGCGTGTCGTGCGTGTTGGTCACGCCAACGAACCCGGCGACGAACGAGTCCGCCGGGTGGTCGTAGAGTTCCACCGGCGCGGCGAACTGGCGGACCTCGCCCTCGTTCATCACGGCGACGCGATCTGACATGGCCAGCGCCTCCGACTGGTCGTGCGTGACGTAGATGACGGTGAGGTCCAGGTCGTACGCCAGCCGGGTGAGCTCGCTACGGATCTGAGTGCGCAGCGCCGCGTCCAGCGCGGACAGCGGCTCGTCCATGAGCAGCAGGTCGGGTTGCGACACCAGCGCACGCGCGATCGCCACGCGCTGCTGCTGCCCGCCAGAGAGCTCGTTCGGCCGCTGGTCCGCCTTCGAGGCAATATTGACCATGTCCATGGCCTCCGACACGCGGCGCTCGCGCTCCTTCGCGTCCACCTTCCCGGCCCCAGTAGTCAGCGGGAACTCCACGTTCTTCGCCACGGTCATGTGCGGCCACAGCGCCAGGTCCTGGAACACCATCGACAGGTTGCGCTTGTTCACCGGGGTGTTCGTCTTCGGCCCGAACACCTCGCGCCCGGCAAACGTGATCGTGCCGGCATCCGGCGTCTCCAGCCCCGCGATGCAGCGCAGCATCGTGGACTTTCCGCAGCCAGAGGGCCCGAGGATGGAGACGAACTCGCCCTTCGCAATGCTTATCGACGTCGCGTGCAACCCCGTCCCGTCAGGAAACTCCCGCCGCACGCTGTCCAATTCGACCTGCGCCGTCGTCACTGCTGCCACCCGCTTTCAATCACGTTGCCGGTCTTAAATGCGTCCTCGTGCACGAGCAGGCCTGCCCGGTCCAGCTCCGCAACTAGTGTGTCGCGTTTGCGCACCGCGTCCTTGCGGGAGGTCTCCTCCTCGGAGATCTCGGCCCACACCTGGCCGCCGAATGTGGCGATCTCCAGGTCCGTCTTCACGCCGCCGATCTCAACGCGCCACGTGCGCTGCTCGACGGTCTGCGTCATCTTGAGGTCCGACGCCGCCAGCGTGGTGCCGGTCGCCTTTGCAAACTTCCCGGGTTCCAGGTCCTTCACAATTGCCACGGCCTTATCGGCAGACGGAATCTCACACTGCGCAGTCACGCACGCCGCGCTCTTCTTGGTGCTGAAGTCCAGCGTCGACGTCGCGTAGCTCGCGTTCACCTGCGCGGCGTAGTTGGTGTCCGACGCGTCAAAGTTCTGCTTGCGGGCCTCCTCCAGCCCGGCGCTGACGCTTTCCGGGGACACCGCGTTCCCCTCGAGCGGCAGGCGATATTTATACGTCACGTCGTATCCCTGCGCGCCGTCCTTGTATCGCAGGCGCGCCGTCCACCCGTGGTTGGCCAGGAGTCTGTCGGCGGTGTCGAAGTACACCGACTGCTCCGCCCCAGAGGATTCACGGACGTCGAAGAAGGAGCGGAATTGCGCGGACGGTGCGCCGTCCGCACCGACGGCGGTATCACTCAGGCGGAGTTTTACCTGGTAGTCGGGGTCCGCAACCGCCGCGGCACCCGCGTGCGGAAAGGGCGCGAGCGCTGCGGCAACGCAAAGCGCAAGCGCGGGAAGTGACCGTTTCTTTACAAACACCCGGTAGACGGTAGGCATTCAATGTTACTTCCGGGAAAATCCCGTATGAAGTTTGTGTGAACACGGTCCGCCGGTGGCCGCCACAAATTATGACCCCAGCGAGTCGACGGTACCCGCGAGTAGCACCATGGCCAGCCCGCAGCACACACAGAAGACGGCGTCCGCCCGGCGCGAGCGCACGGCGAGCAAGCCGACGATGCGCGAGTCGCAGGCGTAGCGCATCACCGCGAGCCACATCATCGACGCCCCCAGCACAAACGTCGCGCGGCGCCAGTGCTCCGTGGCCGCGAACAGTGCGGAGGCGACAAACCCCACGACAAAGAGGGCAACCATCGCCCACTGCGCCCACTCTGGGAGGCGCGAGGGAGGGTTGCCGATGTCGTGGGGGTTATCGAGTGAGAGCACGAATGCCCCAGCCTTTACGCGTCGGACGCGATGCCGGCGGCGCGCTCAGCGCTTTCCACGATGTTGCGCACCAGGAAGGTGCGCGTCATCGGGCCGACGCCGCCCGGGTTCGGGGAGACCCAGCCGGCCTTGTCCCACACATCCGGGTGCAGGTCGCCGACGGTCTTGCCGTCGACGCGGGACACGCCGACGTCGAGAAGCGCTGCCCCCTCCTTAATCATGTCGGCCGTAATCATGTGCGGCTTGCCTGCGGCGGCGATGATAACGTCGGCGCGGCGCGTTTCTGCGGCGAGGTCCTTCGTGCCGGTGTGGCACAGGACGGCGGTGGCGTTGACGTCGCGGGAGGTGAGCATCAGCGAGATCGGCCGGCCGACGGTCACCCCGCGCCCGATGACGCAGACGATCGCGCCGTCCAGGTCGACGCCGAAGCGCTCGAGCAGCTTGATCGAGCCGTTCGGGGTACACGGCAGCGGGGCGGGCTCGTTGAGGACGAGCTTGCCCAGGTTTACCGGGTGCAGGCCGTCGGCGTCCTTGGCCGGATCAATGAGCCCGAGGATGCGATTCTCGTCCAGGTGCTTGGGCAGCGGGAGCTGGACGATGTAGCCGGTGACGGCATCGTCCTCGTTCAGCTCCGTGATCACCTGCTCGAGCTGCTCCTGCGTAGTGTCGCCTGGCAGCTCCTTCATAATGGAGGCGATGCCGAGTTCCTCGCAGTCGCGGTGCTTCATACGCACGTAGTTCTGGCTCGCCGGGTCCTCCCCCACCAGCACGGTGGCCAGGCCCGGGGTCACGCCGTGTTCCTCCTTGAGACGAGCAACGCGAGCCTCAAGGTCCGCGAAAATCTCCTCGCGGTAGAGTTTTCCGTCCAATTTGATCGCAGTCACGCACCCCATCCTAGACTGTCGGTGTGTGCGCACTTCACGTCATCTTTGATAACCCAGTCATCCCCGGCAACACCGGCAACGCGATCCGACTGTGCGCCAATACTGGTGCCGTCCTGCACTTGGTCGAGCCCCTCGGCTTCAACTTCGACGACAAGCACCTCAAGCGCGCGGGCCTGGACTACCACGACCTCGCGGACGTGCAGATCCACCCAGATATAGAGGCCTGCTTTGCCGCGCTGGACGGAGCGCGCATCTTCGCGTTCACCACCAAGGCCACTACTTACTACCAGGATGTGGCCTACCGGGACGGCGACGCGCTCCTGTTTGGCACCGAACCCACCGGGCTGTCCGAGGCACACAGCCACCACCCAAAGGTCACTGACCAGGTGCGGATTCCCATGCTGCCCAGCCGGCGGTCAATGAACCTGTCTAATTCGGCGGCCGTCGCAGTATTTGAGGCGTGGCGGCAGCTGGGGTTCCCCGGTGGGGTGTAGGCCAAGGCATCACCCAAATCTGGCGTCCAACCGCTGCTGATACATCGGTGGCATGATGCGTAGCTCCCACAAGCGCCGCGACAACTCCGCGTCGCCCATCTTCGCACGGAACGCCTCGCCCATGGTAAACCCGTGCGAAGGCTCGTCCAGCACCTCGATGGCATCGCCCGGCGTGATCGCGCCCTCCTTGTTCACGCGGAAGTAGCAGCCACAGTCCCCGCTTAAGGTAAACGCCTTCACCCACTGTGGCTCGCCCATCCACGCCGCGAACGTACGGCACGGCGAGCGCGGCACGCTCACCTCCAGCTCCACCTCGCCGATGCGGAAGCGCTGGTTGATCAGCACTGCGGTCCAGTCGATGCCCAGGGTCGTAAGGTTCTCACCAAACATGCCGTTGTCCAGTGGGTACCCCAGCTGGTTGCCCCACCAGTCGAGGCGCTCGCGGCTAAACACGTAGACCGCCTTCTGCAGCCCGCCGTGGTGAGCGGTGTCCCCCACCGTGTCGCCGACCACGCCGCTGCCGTCGCCGTAGTGCGGCCCCGGAATGATCACGTCGAGCCGCTCGGCAGGCTGCTTATGAATGCCACTCTGCCGCGCCGCCCCGCCCGGGTCGCGCTGCGGGCGGGCGACGTTTGCACTCAGCACTGTCGCACGTTCGTGCGACTCAGATCCGCTCATAGTGATGTAGCGTACACCCCGACTGTTAGGATTTGCCCCTGTTCCCCCGTTTACACACAACGCTTTGAAAAGAGGCGCACATGTTTCCCACTCTGACGGCACAGCGTCGTCGCAGCCTCGCCGCAGTCGCGGCCGCGCTCAGCACCGCGGCGCTGTTGGCCGGCTGCGGCGACTCGGGCGACCCGGGCGATTCAGAGCCCACGACCTCCTCCCAGAATTCCGCCGCCGCCGAGATCTCGGAGATGCTCAATGCGCCCGTCGAGGCGGATACCTCGACCTCATCCAAGCCGACCACGTCCAGATCGACCGCGTCCTCCGCGCAGCGCTCGGCCGAGCCACCCATCGATCGGCGCGCGATCGACCCGGACAACGACGCGTCCGGCCAGCGCGGACGCGACGATAACCTGGGCATTTACTACCACAACTCCACGGACTGGCAATGGCTCCAGGCGCCGGGCGGGGTCGTTCCAGGCGGCATGATCCACAACGCCACGACGGACACTGAGTGCTCAACGGGCTTCCTCGCATCCAAGGGCGACCGCCTCTTTATCATCACCGCGGGCCACTGTGGCCTGGTTGGCGACGACTTCTACGTCAAGGATTCCAACGGCAATTGGACGCGCGCGGGCACGATGGTGGAGTCGCTGTGGCAGCAGGACCAGCGGACCACCGAATTCGGCGCGGACATCGGGCTCATCGAGCTTTCTGGCGAATCCCAGTACTCGTCCTCGCTGCCGTTGGACCGCCCGCTGCAAGGCTGGATCACCCCGCAGGAGGCGCAGCGCCAGGGCATGGCGATTTGCCGCCTCGGCGCGACCACCGGCTACTCCTGCGGCGAGTTCACCGAGATCGGCCACGACGGGCAGTTCTACTTCCGCAACATCTCGGACCGCGGCGATTCGGGCGGCGCGATCTTCGCTGTCAACAACCAGGGCGCGTGGGCGCTCGGCGTGACCTCCAACGGCTCGGACACCAACAAGACCATGCTGGGTGGGATGGAGATCGCCGGGGCCATCGAGCACTGGGGCCTCACCCTCCACACCTAGCTCGCCGTGCTCACCGCTTATCGACGCCCCTCTGCCACCCCATCAACCGCATCCTCACCTATCACGTCCGTGGGCTCCAGGGCGGGCAGGGTGCGGGCGCGGAGGGCGTCGACAAGCGTGCGCGCCTGCGCGTCGTCTAGGTCGCGGGCGGTGACCTTCACCGCGCCTGGGACGAGGTCGAAGCGCACGTGCGCCAGGCCGAGCCGGCGCTGCCACGGGCCCTGCCTGTAGGTGAGCTCCTGGATGTGCGGGATCTTGACTGCCTGGAAGCGGCGGGTCAGCCGCCCGAAGGTCACACGCGCAACGCCTCGGCCGCTATCCACCGCGACGCTCTGCTGCCGCCAATCCACCGGGGAGACCCAGCGTGCCTGGCGCGGGCTGCGCGCTGAGACGGTAACAGTAGGCACAGTAGGCACAGTGGGCACGGTCGGCCCTGTGAGTTCGGCGGCGGTGAGCGGGCCGATCGCGTTGACCACGCGGGCGGCCTGCTCGTAGGTGCCCACCGGGAGCAGCTTCGAGGTGCCCGAGGCCTTGTTCATTTCAGAGCCGTACCCCGCCACCGTCACCGTGACCTGCCACCACCCGAACGGGCGCCACAGCATGGACTGTTTCAGCTGCACCGCGTGGATCCGGTCCAGGGGCACCGCCTGGCGGCGGCGGTTGGCCAGCCCGAAGGTCAGGTTGACCACGTCGCCGTCGAGGGAGGAGTTGAAGCGCCACGACTGGTCGATCGTGCGCCAGATCTGCGGCAGGAAGCTCACCACCACCGGCACGACCGCGGCGATGGTCAGGCCGGACCAGATCGGAATACTTGCCCACGCAAGCGTGAACAGCGTGGAAAACTGCAGCGCCGCCGCGGCGAGCGAGCGCTTGATGGGGATCGGCGCGACGAGGTCGGGGGATGCGGTGGGGACGGTAAATGTGGCGTCGTCAAGCGGGGCCTGCCCGTGCATGCGCGCGAGGATCTCTTTGCGCAGCGACTCGGCCTCGCCGCGCGGGAGGAAGGCGATTTCGATGTTGGCCTGCGCGCCGCCGGCGGCCTCGATGCGCACACCGGCCAGGCCGAACAGGCGCGGGGCGAACGGCTCGACAATGTCTACGGCCTGGACTCGGTCATAGCGCGCCGTGCGGATCTGCGTGGTGAGCACGCCGCGGCGCATCTCAATCTCCTCGTCGTCGACGCGAAAACCCGTGCGCGCCCACCACAGCTGCGACACCCCGAAGATGACGATCAGGGCGAGCACCGCGGCACCGAGCGCCCACGCGGCGTCGGTGAGCCCGACGTCTTCCTCTTCCAGCCAGTGATAGATCGGCATGGTGAAGTTGAAAACGGCGATGGCGAGCAGGGCAAGCAGCGTCGTCCACACGCGCAGCAGCGGGGTGAGGCGGTGGACCCTGCGGTACTGGGGCTGGTGCTGTTTCTGGTCTTGCGCAGGCTGAGTCACAGGCCACTCATCCGTTCGCGAGCCTTGGCGGCCAGGCGATCACGCAGCGCATCCGCGTCCGCCTCCGGCAGGCCGGGCAGGCTGGCATCCGAGGTGGTGGACGCGGTGTTGACCACCAGCTTTTTCAATCCGAGGGCGCGGGCGACGGGGCCGGAGGTGACGTCGACAAACTGCACGCGGCCGTACGGGATGACCGTCATGGTGTGCCACATCTTGCCCTTGCTCAGCACCAGGTCATCCTCGGTTTCCAGCCACCCCATGTTGCGCACCTGGAACGGGATGAGGAAGTACTGCCAGACGAAGTAGACCGCGCACACCCCGAGCGGGATGGCCCAGCCCCAGCCCCACTTCCACCAGGCGAAGCCGAGAAAGCCCAGGACGATCAGCGCCCAGATCGTGTTGGAGACCAGTTTCGGCACCATCAGCTTCGGCGAGACGCGGTGCATCTGCTCCACGGACGTCGGCAGCTGCGGAACCGCGGGTTCTTGCGGAATCGGGGTGGTTGACATGGTGGTCAACCTACCAAAGACTCAGCGCATGCCTACCGGAAGTCGCGCGAGCCACGCGAGAGCCACTCCCCTACCTCGAGCGGCTCGAACTTGTCCGCCACCACGCTGACCGCGCCGGTGGCGTTTTGCACGATGCCGCGCACAATCAACGCCCGCGACGTGCGCGCGAGCACCCGCTGCCTGCCCCACAGGCCAGGCGAGACCATCACGTTAAGCAAGCCCGTCTCATCCTCCATCCCCAAAAACGTCAGGCCCTGGGCAGTGTGCGGGCGCTGCCGGTGCGTCACCACCCCGGCGATGCGCACACGGGTGCCGTCCTCCACGCGCTTCAGGTCCACCGCGCGCAGGATCCCCGCAGCCTGGAGCTGGTCGCGCAGTACCTCCATCGGTTGCGCATCCGGCGTTACCCCGGTGGCGGCGACATCGGCGGCGAGCAGTTCGAACGCGTTCATCCCCGGCAGCGCGGGCGCGTCGATGGCGGAGAGCCCGGGCAGCATGCCTTCGCGCTCGGTGGCGGCCACGCCCGCCTGCCACAGTGCCTGCCTGCGGTCCACGTCGAAGCAGTCGAGCGCCCCGGCGCGCGCGAGCGCCTCGACCTGCTCCACCTTCAGTTCCGCCCGGCGCGACAGGTCCGGGATCCCGCTAAACGGCTGGGCAGCCTCGACGCGGTCGGCGGCCGCGTCGCCAAGCCCGCGCACCAGGTTCAGCCCTACCCGGATCGTCTCGTTGTCCAGGCAGCGCGCCTCGCGGCCCGACTCGTTCACGCTCACCGGCAGCACGGTCACGCCGTGGCGCCGCGCGTCCTGGATGAGCGACTGCGGCGAGTAGAACCCCATCGGCTGCGCGCGCAGCAGGCCCACGCAGAACTGCGCCGGGTAGTAGCGCTTGAACCAGGCGGAGAAGTACACCAGGGACGCGAACGACTGCGAGTGCGACTCCGGGAACCCGTAGGCAGCGAAGGCAACGATCTTGGTCCACAGCTTCTCCGCCACCTCCTCCCCGATCTGGTTGGTCTCCCAGCAGCCGCGGAAGAAGCGGGCTTTCAGCGCGGCCATTTTGGCGGGTGAGCGCTTGGAGCCCATGGCGCGCCGCAACGCGTCCGCCTCGCGGCCGGAAAAGCCCGCGGCGTCGACGGCGATCTGCATGAGCTGCTCCTGGAACAGCGGGATGCCGAGCGTCTTGCCCAGCGACTTCTCCAGCACCGGGTGGTCGTACACCACCGGCTCGAGGCCATCGCGCCTGCGCAGGTAGGGGTGGACGGAGCCGCCCTGGATCGGTCCGGGGCGGATGAGCGCGACCTCCACGACCAGGTCGAAGAACACGCGCGGTTTGAGCCTGGGCAGGGTGCCCAGCTGCGCGCGCGACTCCACCTGGAACACGCCGACGGCATCGGCGCGGCAGAGCATGTCGTAGACGTGGGCGTCGTCAAGCGAAAGCTCCCACAGGTGCACCTCGCGACCGGTGGTGTCGCGCACCAGGTCGATCATGTGGTGCAGCGCCTCGAGCATGCCCAGGCCCAGCATGTCGAACTTGACCAAGCCTGCCGACGCGCAGTCGTCCTTGTCCCACTGCACCACCGAGCGCCCTTCCATACGCGCCCACTCCACGGGCACCACATCGGCGATCGGGCGGTCACAGATCACCATGCCGCCCGAGTGAATGCCCAGGTGGCGGGGTTGCCCTTCAAACTGAGCAGCAAGCTTATCGACGCTACCAGGCACCTCCTCAACGCCCTTGGCCCACCCATCCGCGGCCCCCTGCGCGTACCCCAGCGCGCGAGCCGCGTCCCGCACCGCGCCCTTGCGGCGGTACGTAATCACATTGGCCACCTGCGCGGCGTTGTCGCGCCCGTACTTGGCATAAACGTACTGGATGACCTCCTCGCGGCGGCCGGACTCGATGTCGATGTCAATGTCGGGCGGGCCCTCCCGGTCCGGGGACAAGAAACGCTCGAAAAGCAGCCCGGCAGAGATCGGCTCCGCATTCGTGATGCCAAGGGCGAAGCACACCGCCGAGTTGGCCGCCGACCCCCTGCCCTGGCAGAGGATATTCTCGCGGCGGCAGAACTCCACGAAGTCGTGGACGATGAGGAAGTAGCCGGGGAAGTTCAGCTCCTGGATCACGTCCAGCTCGTAGCAGATCTGCGCCAGCGCCTTGGCGCGGACCTCCTCCGACCAGGAGGCGTAGCGCAGCTTCGCGCTGGCGAGGGTGAGCGCGCGCAGGTGCTCCATCTCGCTGCGCCCGTCCGGGGTATCAAAGCGCGGCAGTTCCGGGGCGACCAGGTTGAGCGTAAACGCGCACTGCTTCGCCAGCTCCACCGTGTAAGCCAGTTTGTCCTCGCAGCCCGGGAGCATGCGGGCGAGCTGTTCGCCGGAACGCAGCCAATTCGCACCCATCGGATGCAGGTGGCCGTTGGCCTGGGCGAGCGAGTCGCGCCTGGCCAGCGCGCGCTTCGCCTGCGCGAGGCGCGCGTGTTCCCGCGTGGCTGCGCCGGGAGCGGCAGTAACAATGGCGGGCAGTGTGTCGTGACGGTCCAAAAGCTCGTGGTGCTCCGCGTCTTGCGGGGTCATGGACGCCTCATACTCGCGCACGACGTTTCCGGGCCCGAACGCATCGACCAGACGATCGATGGCACCCTTTTCCTCTGCCCACTGCCAGCCCGCCAGCACCACGCAGGTCCCGCCGAGTTCCTCGCCGATCAGCTCCAACGGCGGGTAGGCCACCTTATCCTTCTCGCGCGTTGCCATGTGCGCCTCCGCCATGAGGTGCGACAGGCGCTTGTAGCCCTCGGGCCCGCGTGCGATGACGGGGAGGACGCGCCCGTCCAGGGTCAGCTCCGCACCGAAGACGGTACCCACTCCTGCAGCCGCGGCGGCCTCCGCGAACTTTACCGCCCCGTAAAAACCGTCCCTGTCCAGCAGCGCGAGCGTCTCGACGCCCAGTGCCGCGGCTCGCGCGACCATCTCCTCCGGCTCGCTCGCACCCGAGAGGAAGTTGTAGGCGCTCACGGCGTGGAGCTCGGCGAACGGGACGCGCGAGGTGCTCGACACGCGCTGCGGGCTCTGAGCAGGCGCGGTGTGCTGCACCGGCACGGGTGCAGCCGTCTCCGCGCCGGAGAGGATCCGCTCCAGCTTGGACCACGAAAGTGGCGCGCCTCCATTGAATCGCATGTTCGAAACGCTAACAGGTTTCGAACCTCCGTGCTACCTCGCCCAGGGGGTGACGTACTCGTTAGGCTCCCACCCCTCGGTTGCGGCAAGAAGCTCAGCCGCCTGCGCGCCATCAAGTTCCTCGCGCATGATGTCCGCATGTCCCGCATGCCGCGCGAACTCTTCCACATAGTGCACATAGAGGTAACGCAGCTTCGCCGGACGCGCCTCATCCATGCCATACCAGGGGAAGGGGCCGACAGGCAGCTCCGCCTCCAAGTCGCCGCCACGACTCATCTGCATAAAGTCAGCACGAACCACATCGAAGCGCTCCAACAAAACCTCCAGCACTTCTTCCTCGGTCGGCACAAAGCTCGAGGCAAAGTCCACAGCCGCATCCTTGTAACCTTCGTTTCCGGCTCGGGAGAGCGACTGTGCCATCACAAACGTGACGTGCTTGAGAATGCCACTGACACTCAGATCACTACGCAGTGGTGTGCGGCGCGCAGCGGCATCATCAAGCCCGTAGGCGCTGGCACGGACCGCATCGAGTTGCGCATCGAGGTAGTTGCACAGAGTATCCAGCTCATTGTCCTTGCGTGGGAAGTACATCAGGTTTCCTTTCTGTCGAACGATGACACCGATACCCTAAAATGCCTTCCGGACAGCTCTTGTCCGCAGTGTGAAGCACAATAGAGCAATGGCGGATACAACACAGCGAGTCCTCCAACTCCTCGGACTCTTGCAAGCGCGCGCCACTTGGCAGGCACACGAGCTCGCAGCGAAACTCGGCGTCACGGAACGCACGGTTCGCAGAGACATCACTCGCTTGAGAGACCTCGGTTATCCAGTCCATTCGAGCCGCGGTCTTGACGGCGGCTATCAGCTCGGCGCAGGCCGACATCTACCGCCACTCCTGCTCGACGATTCCGAAGCCATCGCACTCGTGGCCAGTCTGCGTATGAACGCCCTTTCCGGCACCGACGAATTCGGCGAGGCCGCATTCCGAGCCCTTACCAAACTCGACCACGTCATGCCGCCACGCCTGCGAGCCATCACGCATACGCTCACAGGCGCCTCGACCACACTCAATCACGAGGGTTCCGCTACCCAGCAACAACAAAAAAGCAATCTAAAGCTGCTCCAGCAGCTCACCAACGCTCTCCGAGATCACGTACTGGTGCGCTTTACGTACCACAAACCGTCCGCCACCCCTACGGAGCGCGAGGTTGAGCCAGCCAAGCTCTTAACCCAAGGAGAGTACTGGTACCTCCAAGCCTTCGACAGAGGCCGCAACGACTGGCGAACGTTCCGACTCGACCGGATAGCAGAGCCCCACGTCACTACATGGACGTTTAGCCCTCACGCAGCCCCACCTCCAGCTTTAAGCACCAATATCGCGCAACGTTTCAGCTGCGTGGCTCGCGTCCAACTCACAGCGGCACCGGAAGAGGTCGCCGCCCGAATCCCCTCCTCGTACCGCTCAGAGATCGAAGCTACTGATCACGGCGTTGCCGCCGTCGTCGGCAAGCGTTGCGTAGAGCGCCTCACCTTCCTCCGGCGTCTCCACGTACGCGGTGAAGCCGAAGTCGCCCCGGTTGAGGCTGGTTTCATTGCGCTCGAGGTCGTCTCCGCCCGAAATGGAAAACGGACCGGTAAGCGTGGCGTGGGCGATAGCCTCGCACGGCGGGTCGAAGGGGAACTTCACCCCTTGATCCAGCTGTTCGCCGTAGGTGAGCAGCTCAAGATCGCCGCCGAAGACGGATTGGTAGAACTCCAGCACCTCGCGTGCGTTGCCGGGGAAAGAAACATAGAGCTGTGTCGTCGTTGCCATGTGCGCCGAATCTAACAGGACATGAGAAACACCCGCCGACGCTCGACGGGTGTTTGGGTGGAGACAACCTACGCGGTCTTCTCCTTCGAACGGTCGAAGGCCAGCAGAATCAGGCCAACGACGATCCAGCTGCACAGGACGATCCAGGAACCCTGCGCGTCCGCGCCGTCGAAGAAGCTCAGCGAGCGCACGAGGTAGCCGGTCGCACCAATCGGCATGAGCTGGCCCAGTGCGGACCAGCCGGCCGGCAGCAGCCATGGGCCTGTGGCCAGGCCGGCCAGCGGGTTAGCCACAAAGATGGTCAGCACCGCGCCGAGGCCAGCACCCGGCACGCCAAGAAGTGCGCCAAGACCGGCGGTGACCGACGAGGTTGCGGCGATGCCGGCAGCGATAGCCAGCCACTCCATGCCCACGCTGCCGCTGAGCGAGCCGTAGATGCCGTGCAGCATCCAAACCGCAACACCCGCGCCGAGGATGGACACACCCGTGATGACTGCGACCTTCGACCACTTGCGGCCACGAAGCAGCACGGTTGCAAGCATTCCGGAGATCACGCCACCGAACGCGAGCGGCAGGCCGAGCAACGCGAGGCCCTGGGCCTGCGGGTCATCCTCGGTCGTGGGGGCGAGATCCTCGGTCTCCACCGGCATGCCGGAGGACTGCATGTTCTGGGCAAGGCCATTGAGCATCTGCACGTACGGTGCACCGTTACCGGAAGCGGTGTAGACCGTGGCGCTGCCCTGCCCGATTGCGATCGCGCCGACCGCGTCGCGGTTTCGCACCATATCTTCAGCCTCGTCCTGTGAGCTCACCACGACGAAGTCCGGGTGCTCCTCCTGCTGCTCCGCCTGAGCACGCAGCTTCTCAACGACCGGCTCCGGCCCCGCCACTGCCACCGGCACCCCGTCCGGGCCGGAGGCGAAGGTGGGCGCAAGAAACGCCCACAGCATGAGGCCGAGGATTATCGGCAGGCCCAAAATCAGGGCGATGGTCTTTTTCACGGTGCTGTTGGTGTTGTTGATGCGGCTGCCATCGGTGGTGGCGGTTTCCTGTTGCACCACGGTTGTGCTCATCGTTTCCTCCAAGTGGAACAGACTGTTTCGCTTTTACGAAGTGGATCATATTGTTTCATTTTTCGGTTGTCAAGGGTAAAGTGCCGGATATGCGAAAAGATGCTGCTGAAAACCACAAAGCGCTTGTAGAGGCGGCCACGACGCTCATTGCCCAGATGGGGCCGAAGGTCTCGCTGCGCACCATTGCGAAGGAAGCAGAGGTGGGTGTTGCCACCGCGAGCCGCCACTTCCCTACCAAGGATGACCTCTACCGCGCGGTGCTGGAAAACATCATCGACAAGATGCGCGCGATCGTAGACAAGCACGTTCCCCGCCTCCCCGGCGCCCCCGAGGCGACGTGGCGCTGCGCCATCACTGAGATGGTGGACAACGGCTTCCCTGCCGTCGGCCAAGAATTCCTGCCCGTGTTCGCACCCCACATGGGCCAAGAGGAACGAAACATACTGATAGAAAAGGTAAAAGCCCTCTACCGTCCCCTCCTCACGGAGGCGAAAAAGTACGGGCTGTGCCCCGGCGACCTCGACGTCCTAGACTTCCATTTCGGCATCATCACACTGTCGCGGCCGCTGCCAACCATCGCAGAAGAGGTGTTCGCCCGTAGCAGGGGGTGGCTCGTAGACGTGTTTATCGACGGGCTGCGGGCGCAGGCCGAAGGGTCACAAAGCAACCACTCACAAAGCACAATCGTGTAATTCGTGCCACAATGCGGCGGTGTGAGGATCGAGAAGCAACGCTCCCGAAAACCGTCCAGCAATCCGAAGTACGCAACCTCCCCCTCCACCACCCACTACCGCGGCACGTCGCCGGCACGCATGCAGGCGTCACGGTTCCGCAATAAGCAGCGCATCCCGATGACTCCGGCGTATTAAAGGCCGTTACAGGAGTTCGTCGATAAGCGAGCGCACACGGGCGTCAATGTCGTCGCGTACGAGGCGCATGCGCTGCATGCCTTCGATGCCGCGGAGCGAGGGTTCGTCGGTACGCCAGCGCTCCAGCGTGCCGCGTGCGTCGTCGGGCATGTCCACCTGCGCGTCTTCGCCGAGCACCACAACGCGATCAACGCTGCGCAGCAGTTCCGGATCGATGGGTTTGGGCGTGCCGCGCGACATGTCGGCGCCGGCCTCTGCGATCGCCTCGACCGATTCCTGGTTCAGCGACGTGCCAGGTTTGGTGCCCGCGGAGTGGATGCCGAGCTGGCTACCCGCGTGCTTCTCGGCGAGCGCCGCCGCCATCTGGGACTTTCCGCCGTTGCCGACGCACACAAACAAGACTGAGGGCTTCATAACGTCTCCTTAGGACAATTTGGGCAGGGTTGGGTCACCCGGGAACAGTTTCGGGCCGATCCCACGCATGAGGTAGACGAGGCCGACGAGGATAGGGATCTCGATAAGCGGCCCGATGGTGCCCGCCAGCGCCTGGGCGGAGGTGGCGCCGAACGTGCCGATCGCCACTGCGATGGCCAACTCGAAGTTGTTGCCGGCAGCCGTGAACGCCACCGAGGCCGACTGGGCGTAGTCCATGCCGGACAGTTTGGCTACCAAGAGTGCAATAGCGAACATGCCGACGAAGTAGCACAGCAGCGGGATCGCCACCCGTGCCACCGTCCACGGCTGGGAGAGGATCTGGTCGCCTTGCAACGAGAAAAGCAGGACGATTGTGTACAGCAGGCCGATCAGCGCGAGTGGGGAGATCCGGGGCAGGAAGGTGTTTTCGTACCAGTCGCGGCCCTTGGTGCGCTCGCCGATAATGCGAGACAGCAGCCCGGCCAACAGCGGGATACCCAAAAAGACCAGCACGGAGGACACGATCGCCCAGAACGAGAACTTCACCGAGGTGGTTTCCAGCCCCAGCCAGGCAGGCAGGATTTGCAGGTAGAACCAGCCGAGTACGCCGAACATGACCACCTGGAACACCGAGTTGATAGCTACCAGCACTGCGGTGGCTTCCCGGTCAGCGCAGGCGAGGTCGGACCACACCAACACCATGGCGATGCAGCGGGCGAGACCGACGATGATCAAACCGGTGCGCAGCTCCGGGGCATCTGGCAGGAAGATCCAGGCGAGCGCGAACATGAACGCGGGGCCGACAATCCAGTTCAAGATGATGGACACGGTCATGAGACGTTTGTCGGTGGCAATCTCGCGGGTCTTGTCGTAGCGCACCTTGGCCAAAGGCGGGTACATCATGACCAGGAGGCCGAGCGCGATCGGAAGCGAGATGCTTCCGACTTCGAGACTCTCAAGTGCGCCCGAAAGCCCCGGCACCGCTCGGCCGAGGGCGAGGCCCGCCGCCATGGCGAGCATGATCCACACCGGCAGGAAGCGGTCAAGAAACGACATACGCTCTACCGGCTGAGAGGTTGTGTCTTCCATCTGGAATCCTTATCTATTGACAGCATTCAAAACGAACACTAAACAGCATATTTATCACTGTCAATATGACGAGGTAGGAAGAATGAACGATTACGTCGCCACCACAGAAAACACCGGCCTCGACTGCTGCTCGCTGGGCTCCGGCTTGCTCTCCGAAGACGACGCGACGCGTTACGCGGACCTGTTCAAAGTTTTAGCGGACCCCGGCCGACTACAACTTCTCTCCAGAATCGCCGAAGAGGGCTGCGAGCCGATGAGCGTGGGCGAACTCACGCAACGCTCCGGGCTAAGCCAACCGACAGTTTCCCACCACCTCAAAATGCTTACCGAGGCCGGCCTCCTAGAAAAGAGCCGCCAGGGCAGGACAGTCATACACCGGCTGCGCCCGGAGCTGTTCGAGGAACTTCGCACCGTGCTACAGATGGACTGAGACTAACGGGCGCAAACCCCGTTACTCCGTGGCGCGTAGCTTGGCCACGTCCTCAGCTGAATACGTCGCCGCAATCTGGGTGTCATTGCCGCCGGAGAGGTTCACTTGCGACAGACGTACCCGGCGCGCAGCGCGCAGTGGTTGAGCCAGACGTCGTCTGCGCGCGGTGCAACGACCAGAAAATCGGTGCCGCTCGACGAGACGAATGGCCATGCCAGGCGGGCAGAGCACGCCATCGACGCCGGTGATCACGCTGTGGCCGGGGAACTTGCGGCAGGTTTAACCCTCGCGCAGCCCCATTCCCAGCATTAAGCACCAATATCGCGCAACGTTTCAGTTGCGCGGCTCGCGTCCACCCCACAGCGACACCGGAAGAGGTCGCCGCCCGAATCCCCTCCACGTATCGCTCAGAGATTGAGGCTACTGATCACGGCTCTAGTTTCATCACCGGTGCGCCGGACTGGGACGATCTTGCATGGCATTTGCTCTGGGTATGTCGCGATTTAGACACTCAACTACTCATGGATTCCAGCCCCGAAACCGACCATCTGCGCGACGCGCTGCGCCGCATCGCAACGGACGCGCAAAATGCCGAAGCAAACACAGCTCGCAGAGATACGCATGGGCCAATTCCAAAGACAAGATAGACAGCTTAGTAAGCAATATCCCGCAAAAATAGACTAAGCGGTACATTGGGTGCTAGATTTCTATCCGTCAACAATTCCCGAACTCAACAAAGGAGCCAACATGCGTATCTCGCGCACTCTCGCCACGATCGCGGCCTCCACCCTTCTTGCCACCAGCCTCGTCGCCTGCTCGAACGAGTCCGACGACACGGCCGGCCAGAACACCGACGGCGACGGCAACGTCACCGTCAAGATCGGCACCACGGATGCGGACCAGAAGGCGTGGTCCGTCTTCTCGGACCTAGCCGCCGACGAGGGCATCGACCTGGACATCGTCCAGTTCTCCGACTACGCCCCGGTCAACGAGGCGCTCGCGCAGGGCGAGCTGGACCTGAACAAGTTCCAGCACATCCTCTACCTGTCCTCCTATAACAAGGACTCCGGCAACGACCTCAAGGTCGTTGGCTCCTCCGAGATTTACCCGCTCGCCCTGTTCTGGAAGGATCACGACTCCCTCGACGGCATTGAGGGCGAAGAGGTGGCCATCCCCAACGACGACACCAACCAGGGCCGCGCCATCAACGTGCTGGTCCAGGCAGGCCTGCTGGAGTTGAAGGACGGCGCTGACGAGTACGCGCCGGCTCCGGTCGATGTAGACACCGAGGCGTCCAAGGTCTCCGTGGTCCCGGTGGACGCATCCCAGACCCCGTCTGCGTACGGCGAGGGCCGCCCGGCAATTATCAACAACTCCTGGCTGGACCGCGCCGGCATCGAGCCGGATCAGGCCATCTTCCAGGACGACCCGGGCTCCGAGCAGGGCGAGCCGTACATCAACGTGTTCGCCTCCCGCGCCGAGGACGTGGAAAACCCGACCTACGTCAAGCTCGCCGAGCTGTGGCACGACCCGGCCGTGACCGAGGCGGTCCAGGAGGACTCCCGCGGCACCGCCGTTGAGGTCAGCCGCCCGGCCAACGAGCTCAACGACATCCTCGACCGCCTGCAGAGCAAGTAGTTAGCAAAGGAATTTACCGTCATGCGTACCAACCGTTTCCTCGCCGCAGCAGCGGCCTCCGTTATCGCCGCGACGAGCCTTGTGGCGTGCGGCTCCGAGTCGGATTCGTCGAATAGCTCCGGCGATACCACCACGGTAAAGATCGGCACCACCGACGCCGATCTGAAAGCGTGGTCCGTGTTTGAGGAGCAGGCCAAGGAGCAGGGCATCAAGCTGGACATCGTCCGCTTCTCCGAGTACCCGCAGGTCAACCCGGCGCACACCGAGGGCCAGATGGATGTGTCGAAGTTCCAGACCATCAACTA
Source organism: Corynebacterium sp. NML180780 (assembly GCF_007786415.1). NCBI lineage: Bacteria > Bacillati > Actinomycetota > Actinomycetes > Mycobacteriales > Corynebacteriaceae > Corynebacterium > Corynebacterium sp. NML180780. The sequence continues at coordinate 88,780 of NZ_VNKN01000001.1, forward strand.
CCAGGCGCAGTACAACGCCACCTCCGACGAGGATCTCCGCATCGTCGGCTCCGGCGAGATCAACGTGCTGGGCCTGTTCTGGAAGGATCACGATTCCGTCGACGGCATCGAGGGCCAGGAGGTCGCGATCCCGAACGACCCGTCCAACCAGGGCCGCGCGATCAACGTGCTCGTCCAGGCCGACCTGCTGAAGCTGAAGGAGGGCGCGCCGAAGCTCACGCCGACCCCGGCAGACATCGACGAGGCCGCCTCCAAGGTGAAGGTCGTCGCCGTCGACGCCTCCCAGACGCCGAACGCGTACCACGAGGGCCGCCCGGCGATCATCAACAACAACTGGCTGCAGCGCGCCAGCATCGACCCGGCTTCCTCCGTCGCAGCGGACGACCCGAACTCCGAGCTGGCCGAGCCGTACATCAACGTCTTCACCGTGAAGGCGGACGAGGTGGACAACCCGACCTACGAGAAGCTCGTGGAGATCTGGCAGTCCGCCGAGGTCACCGAGGCGCTCAACGAGGACTCTAACGGCACCGCCGTGCAGGTCCAGCGCTCCAAGGAGGACCTGAACAAGATCCTCGATGAGCTTGTGGAGGAGTACAAGTAATGTCCACCACCGGCACCCGGATCGAGTTCCGGGACGTTTCCAAGGTCTTCAAAACCGGCAACCGCGAAGTCACCGCCGTCGACGGCGTCACGCTCACCGTCGAGCCGGGTGAAATCCTCGGCGTCATCGGCTACTCGGGTGCCGGTAAGTCCACGCTGGTTCGCCTCATCAACGGCCTCGATGCCCCCACGGGCGGGCAGTTGCTTCTCGACGGCACCGACGTCGTCGGCAAGTCCGAGCGCCAGCTCCGCAACATTCGCCGCAATGTCGGCATGATCTTCCAGCAGTTCAACCTCTTCAATTCCCGTACCGCCGCTGGCAACATTGAGTACCCCTTGAAGCTCGCGGGCGTCGATAAGCAAGAGCGCACACGCCGCGTGAACGAACTGCTCGACTTTGTGGGCCTGGCCGAGCGCGGCAAGAACTACCCCGAGCAGCTCTCGGGCGGACAGAAGCAGCGCGTCGGCATCGCGCGCGCCCTGGCCACCAACCCCTCGCTGCTGCTCGCCGACGAGGCGACCTCCGCGCTCGACCCCGAGACCACGCACGAGGTCCTCGAGGTGCTGCGCCGCGTGAACGAAGAGCTCGGCATCACCATCGTGGTCATCACCCACGAGATGGACGTGATCCGATCCATCGCCGACAAGGTCGCCGTCATGGAGGCCGGCAAGGTCGTCGAGTACGGCAGCGTCTACGACGTCTTCTCCGACCCGCAAACCGCGGTGGCCAAGCGCTTCGTCTCCACCAGCCTGCGCAACACCCCCAACGAGGTCGAGGCACAAGAGCTTCTCGACGCCGCGCCCGGCCGCCTCTTCACCGTCGACCTCTCCGAGGACTCCGGCTTCTTCGGCGCCGCCTCCAAGGCCCGCGAACGCGGCGTGAGCGTCCAGCCCGTGCACGCGGGCATTGCCACCCTGCAGTCGCACTCCTTCGGCAAGATGACGGTGCGTCTCAACGGCGACGACGCCGCCATCAACGAGTTCCTCCACACCCTGCAGTCCACCACCGACATTGAGGAGATCACCCGATGAACGAAATGATCCTCGCCGAACCCGACTGGGACCGCCTCGGCCCCACCTTCATCGAATCCATCGGCGACACCATGTGGATGGTGGGCATCACCATGGTCGTCGGCGGCTTCTTCGGCCTGCTTCTGGGTATTTTCCTCTACACCACCCGCCGCGGCGGCATCCTGCAGAACGCGGTGGTGTACTGGATCATCAACATCGCCGTGAACTTCTTCCGGCCGATCCCGTTCATCATCATGATCGCCATGCTCTACCCCATCACGCTCGGTGTGGTAGGCACGACCATCGGCCGCGGCGCCGCCACGTTCGTCATGTGCTTCTCCGCCACGTTCACCGTGGCCCGCATCGTGGAGCAGAACCTGGTGGCCATCGACCCGGGCGTGATCGAGGCGGCCCGCTCCATGGGCGCCGGACCGTGGAAGATCATCCAGTCCGTGATCCTCCCCGAGGCGCTCGGGCCCCTGATCCTGGGCTACACCTTCATCTTCATCGCCGTGATCGATATGTCCGCGATGGCCGGCTACATCGGCGGCGGCGGCATCGGTGACTTCGCCATCGTCTACGGCTACCGCCAGTTCGAGCCGCAGGTCACCTGGGCGGCCGTGATCGTCATCGTGGTCGTGGTCCAGCTCGCGCAGCTGCTGGGCAACGTGCTGTCGAAGAAGGTCATGCGCCGGTAGGTGTAGGCTGCTCTGGTCTGTGTGACGAGAACCCCTTGACGAAGGTGCTGGGAATCATCAGCGACCTCGTCAAGGGGTTCTCGTCATGTGTCTTGTCGGGGCCGCGCACGTCCCGTCCGCCGCGCAACCCCGCGGCCCCCGCAGCCCGACGGCCAGCCTAGAGCTCCTCGGCGAAGAGCGTGACGTTCTCTGCGGCCAGCATCTCCATGGTCAGGTCGTCGACGGGGATGGCCTGGAACGCCGCGCGGTCGGGCAGGCCCTCGTCGGTAAGCTGCCCGGCGCTGGCGTCCATGACAGCGACCATCCGGACGTACTGGTCGGCGGTCAGGCTGGCAACAAGGCCCTCAATGCTGTCCTCGTTGTCCTCGCCGAACCACCACGGCGGCACCAGGTCGTTGACGGCGCGCGGCAGCCAGGACTGAATGTGCTCGAGGAGCCCCATCAGCGCCCCCAGCCCGAGCGCCTCCGGCTCGGTCCGCTCGGCCATCCTGGCCACAACGTCCGCCATGTCCAGAGGGAACTCGTAGCGGGGCGAGTGGGCCGCGAGGAATCTCAGGGACTGCGCCAGGGCGTCGATGACAAGGCGTCGATAGGCGTTGTCCTCCTGGAAGGCGTCGGTGAAGCGCAGGTCGCTGACCTGCTTGGCATAGGCCGCCTCGGCGTAGAAAGACGCGGGAGGCAGGCCCGGGAGGGCGTCGAGCATGCGCTCGGGCACCGCGGCGAGCGCGCGGAGAACGCCGAACGCTGGGCCGTCGGTGCGCAGCGTCACGGCCGCCATGATGTCCGCAACCTCGGCGTACACCTCCAGCTCGGGCGCCGGGTCCTCGGTCCAGAGCGAGGCGTGGAACGCCAGCCCCTCATCGGTCTGCTCCGGCGCGGGCAGGAGGCCCGGCAGCTCCGCGCAGACCTGCTCGACCGCGCCCAGGTCGAAGTCGCCGGCCGCAATCCACCCGCGGCGGGCGAAGTACCGAGCCGGGACAAAGCGCGGGTCCAGTTCCGACAGCCGCGCCAGTTCCTGGTCGATCCGGTTCAGGCGCAACATTGCCTCTGCGGGTGAGATCCCCTCGTCGAGCGCCTCGCGCAGCTCCCCGATGCCGTTGAGCGTGTGTGCCAGCGACTCGACCGCCTCGTTCGGGTATTCGGTCGGCAGCTCCTCGGAGCCGGTGTATTCGTCCGCGGCCTCCCGCACCGCGTCGACGAGAGCCTGCGCGAATTCCGCCTGCTCCTCGTCCTCGGGGCGGAAGAAACGCGGCGCGACCTCGGCCTGGATCTGCAGGGGTGCGCCGCCAGCATTTGTTTCCCATTGTGCGATAGCCATACGGGAAGTATATGGGCGCGGACGCGAAGCTGCCGTCGCAAGCACATGACCTCTTGGTGCCCGCCGTAGACTTAGTCGTATGAAGATCGCGGCCTTTGACTTCGACGGCACCCTCCACCACCCCGCCGAGCCCAACGGGTTCAGCCCCGCCGACCTCGCCGCGATCAGGGCGTGGCGCGACGCCGGCCACCTGGCCATTTCCGCCACTGGCCGCTCCCGCTCCGCCCTCGCCTACGGCATGCGCGGCAGCACGCTCGCCTTCGACTACCAGGTGTTGTCGAACGGCGCGTCCGCCGCCACCGGCGATAACCGCGAGCTCATCTTCGGCTACACCATCGACCCGGACGTGCTCCTCGCCGCGCTGGACGCCTTCGGCGATCGCGCCGGCCTGGCCATCTACGGCACGACGATCGGCCCCGTCGACGGCGTCTTCGCTGACAACACCGGCGGGGTGAGCCACTTCACCGAGCACTTCACCCCCATGACCCGCGCGGACATCCCGGAGCATCAGTTCGCGGTGGTGCCGATCTGGGTGCCCACGGATGAGGCGCTGCGCCGCGAGGTCGTGGCCTGGGGCGAGTCGCTTGCCGGGGACTACACCGTCGCGCAAAACCAGCAGTACGTGGACATCATGGCGCCGGGCCGCACGAAGGGCGCGGGTATCCTCGAGCTCCTTGACCGCCTGCACATTGACCGCTCTGACGTGGAGCTTTTCACCTTCGGCGACTCATGGAACGACATGTCCATGCACGCCATCGCGGACCATTCCTACAGCTTCGCCCACTCCCCGGCCGATGTCCGCGCGGCCACCGACCACGTGATTACGCGCGTGGCGGACGCGCTGTCACCGCGGTAGGCACCCAGCTCTCGCCGTCCTTCGCGGGCTTGCCGCACGACGGCACGACCCCCGAAATCTCCTTGCGCGTCAGCTCCACGGTGTAGGACGCCCCGTGCTTATCGACGCGCACGTATCCCCCATCATCCGTCACCGCAACGTCGGTGACTTCCAGGTCGCCGTAGCGCACCTGCTCGCCGGCACGCGCCAGTTCGGCCGCGACCGCAACTTCGGCGGCCTGCGCCGGGGCGCTCAGCGTGCCGCGCCCCCGATTGCCGGGGACGAAGTACTCGCCGCGCAGCGCGGCCTCCAGCATGGCGTCGGTGGCCTCGAGCGTCATCCGGCCGAAGCTGTAGGCCCAAGGCATGAGCAGCATCGTCGGCGCGAAGCGGTGGCCCTTGATGTGCGAGGTCTCCCACACCACGTCGTTGCCCTTACCGAACGGATACTTCTGCACCAGCTTGTTGATCATGCTGCGGCCCTTCACCGCGCAGCAGCGGTCGCGCTTGGCGTGCGTGCACACCAGTAGTAGCGGTTTCGTGCGGCTGACGGCACCCGCGTTCTTGCCCGGGCCGGAAAGGTCCAGCTCCAGAAGCGCCTCGGGGCCGTCGACGTGCATGACCTCGGTGACCTCCTCTTCGGCGAAGACGAGGTAGACGTGGTGGTCGTCGATCTGGCGGCCCTCGCGCGTGGGGTGGCGGATGAGGAGCAGGGAGGCGTCGTACTCGGCGAGGTGCGCTTTGAGCTTCTCGGTGAACTCTGCCCCGAGCGTGCCGCCGTCGAGCACGTCGTGGGTCCAGGCGTGCGGCCACTCGAAGAGCACGTACGTCGAACCCGGCTTCGCCGTGCCGGGAAGCGACTCGACCTGGACGTCGGAACAGGACGCGGCCGGGGTACTGGTCAACGTTTCCTCACTCATGCCCTCTACCCTACAACCTTTAGGGTGCCCTAATACACGGCCTCAATACACCGCTTCGACGCGCCAGCTGCGCCGGGTCCACACCAGCAGCCACGCTTCCTCGACGCTGCCCGCCTCCGGCTTCTCACCGACGACCTGGAGTCGCGCCACGCGCTGCCCGGCCGCACCCCACCAGCCTTCGTCCACGGGCCAGGGGCCGGCCCACCCCGTGACCAGGTACTTGTGCTCGCCCCAGGCCAGCGCGTAGGGGTCCGAGGACAGGAGGGCTTCGGCGGTGACGGTGATGGGGTGCGCGTGGGCGTCGATAAGCATGATGCGCGAGGCCGGGTGGTCGATGCCGCCGCCGAGGCGCGCAGGCAGCGGCGCGGGGATCGCGCCCGGCCAGGGACGCGCGGCCGTGGCGGGAGGCTGCTCGCCGAAGGGGGAAAAGGCGATGCGCTCGGCCACGCCGCGGCCGCCGACGGCGCGCGGCTGGACCACTGCGTCGATGCCCAGCTGGGACTGCACGCGCTCGATCACGCGGCGCGCCTCGCCGCGCGTCTGTGCCGCCCCGCCGCCGAAGAGCTCGCGCGCCTCGGGCGCGGCCAGCTCGAGTGGCTCCAGGATGAGGGAGGTGATCGCGCCGGCGCCGCCGCCGGTGAGCCAACCGTCGAGCTGCCAGCGCACCCGGTCCGCGGTGGCGGACTCGGTGAGTGCTTCGCGGGTGCGCCAGACGCGCTCGACGCGCTCGCCGGTGGCCAGCTCCGCAATCACTTTCAGGCGCAGGCAGCTCGCGCCGCGCTCGGCGAGCCGCTCGTGCAGCGTGGCGGCCAGCGCGCGGGCGGCGAACGCGGCGGCGTCGACGCGCTCGATCGGGTCCTCCGGGGTCAGCCCGACCGCCAGGTCCGCGGCCGGGAGTTCGGGGGCGACGCGGCGGTCCGGTGCGGCGCTCGCGATGCGGTGGATGCGCATCCCGCCGGCCCCGAAGCGGGTGGTTACTGCCTGCGGCGGCAGTTGCGCGAGCTGGCCCAGCGTGGTGATGCCCAGCTGGCCGAGCGCGTTGACGGTCGGGATGTCCGCGCCGAGCGCCACCTCCGCGACCAGGGTGTTCAGTGGCTGCTGCGCGAGGAATTGCGCGGACGCGCCCGGGGCGACGAGTTGGGAGGTGCGCGTGGCAATCACCGCGGTGGCCAGCTCGTCGGCGGCGCCCACGAAGGCTTCAATGCCGCTGCGTTGGGCGGCGTCCAGCATCATTTCCAGGGCCGTGTCCTCGCTTCCGTGGAAGCGGGCCGCCGCCTGCAGGTCCGCCACAATCAGGCCGGGGCGCAGGACCTCGACGGAGGCGGCGACGTCGTCGAGCCCGCCGGCGAGCGAGGCGAACATGCGCCCGTCGCGGTCCGGGTTGTCGTCTACCACCGTGAGCTCCGGCGCGAGCGCCTGGGCGTTGCGCACCCGCATGCCGCGGCGCACGCCCGCCCGGCGCGCGGCCTGCGAGCACACCTTGATCCGGTGCTGCGCGGCAATGGCAATCGGTTCTTGCAGCGTATCGGCCGCGTCTAGGGTGGCGGCCTGCACGGGCCAGTCGGGGAACCACAGCGCCGCCACCCGCATTTAAGGCACCGCCTTCAGGCGGCGGCCGGAGGCAGCATTCCCGGCACCCGCAGCGCCCGCAGCGCTCGCAGCACCTGCGCCGAGCGTGAGCGTTACCGTCGCGCCCGGCCACCCCTTCGCCTCGGCGCGCACGCGCACGTCGATCCCCCGGATGCGCCCCGTACCCCGACCGATGCCGTGGAACTGCGCGATCTGCCCGGTGACCCGCAGCGCGGGCGAAGGCACCGACACGTTCACCGCCACCAGCGCCGCGTTGCCCTTGCGCAGTCGCGCGAGCAGCGGCCTCGCGCGCACCGGGCTCAGCTGGAGCGCCGTCCGGGTGCGCAGCACCACCAGGTCGAGCCCCTCCGCGAGCACGCCCGCCACCGCGAGGTCCTCGATCCCCGGCTCCGGCACCGCGATCACCCGCTCGAGCGCACTGGCCGCCACGCCCGCGTACGAGAGCTCCGGCCACCCGATCACACCCGCGCTGCCTCCCGCCCCGGCAACACGGTCGAGCAGCTCGACTACCAGCGCGGGCGTCTCACTCACCTGCGTGACAGCGTGGCGCGGCAGCCCGCCATTCGGCAACACCTGCGAAAAACCGCCGCCCACAGGCAGCACATCCTCGCCCACCGCAACGTTCGGCGCGGCCTGCCCGCCCATCTCCGCCATCCGGGCGCGGAGCTGCGCAATCTGGGCATGCCGATCCACGTCAGGGACGCTTTCCGCACCCTGACCTGCGCCGTTTCGCACCCCACTGAGCGCTCGAATGGACGTTCTGTTCACGCCACATAGTATGCATCCCACCCCGAACATGAGCAACCGTCGAGGTCGCACGGGTTTGCGAATATAGCGAGCCACGCTTCTCGACGCCACACCCTCCGCCACCCCACCTACCCCTGCTACAGTACTGCCCATGTTCCCCAGCGACATCCGCTCCCACGTCACCCCGATCCCCACCCCGCTCGCCGTGCGCGCCGCGGGGTCCGCGGGGGTGGCCGGGTCGGTGGCCATCATGGCGTCGTCGGCGCCAATCGCGGTCCGGGCAGGCGTCGCGCTTGCCTGCATCGCGGTGGCGCTCGGCGTGACGCTTGCGCACCCCTACCGGCGCGCAATGCGCGAATTTGCGGCGCAGCAGCAGGTGGGCACGGTGGCGTCGATAAGCATGCTCGTGCCGTTGATGCTGTGGTGGTTGCTGCTCATGCTGGCCCCTCTCGTGCAGTGGCCGGCATGGGGTGCGCTGCTCGTGTTCGTGGGACTCTTCGCGCTCGCGTGGCTGCTCTACCCGCACGTTGACGGGTCGCGGCGGCTCGCCTACGCCTAGCTAGTCCAAGTCCCGGTCCGCAGCCCAGCGGGTGAGCTGGTGGCGGTTGGAGGTCTGCGTCTTGCGCAAGATATTCGACGCATGCGTCTCCACCGTCTTCACCGAGATGAACAGCTGCTTGCCAATCTCCTTGTAGGTGTAGCCGCGGGCGAGCAGGCGCAGCACCTCCAGCTCGCGGCGGGTCAGCGCGTCCACCGCAGGGTCCTCCACCTTGACCGGCTCGCCTGCCGGATCCTCGACCACCCCGCCCGAAGCGAAGGCGTCGAGGACGAAGCCGGCCAGGCGCGGCGAGAAGTACGCATCGCCGCCGTCAACTCGGGCGATCGCCTCGGCGAGCTCCGCGCCGTCGATGTTCTTCGTCACGTAGCCGCGCGCACCTGCGCGGATGAGCGCGATGACGTCCTCGGCGGCGTCGGACACGCTCAGACAGAGGAACTTCGCGGCCTGCTCCCCCTGCTGCGTCTTTTGCACCGCGCGCAACACCGCCAGCCCGCCGCCGTCCGGCATGTGCACGTCGAGGAGCACGACGTCCGGGTTGCTCGCGCGGATGCGCTCGATCGCCTCGGCGACGGTGCCGGCTTCGCCGACAATCTCGACCTTTTCCGCCAGCTCGGCGCGAACGCCGGCGCGGAACACGGAGTGATCATCAACTAGAAAGACGCGAACCATACCCATAAGGCTAACGGTGCCTACAGCGTCAGCTCCACTTCCGTCCCCTCCCCCGGCGTCGACGTGATCCGGGCCGTCCCGCCGGCGCGCTCCATGCGTCCAACGATGGAGTCGCGCACCCCGTGGCGGTCCTCCGGGATCGAGCCCTGGTCGAAGCCCGCGCCGCGGTCGCGCACGAACACGGCGAGCTGGCCGGCGAGGTTTTCGGCGTAGACGTCGATCGCTTCGGCGCCGCTGTGCTTCGCGGCGTTCACCATCGCCTCGCGCGCGGCCAGCGCCACCGGCTCGTTGCCCTCCGTGAGCGCCGGGTCCTCGCCCACCGTGACGGGTCGGATCACCACGCCGAAGGCGTCCTCGACCTCCCCGGCCGCCAGGTTGAGCGCCTGGAAGAGTGAGGCGGGCGTCGTCGAGGGGTGCTCGGGGGCGTCGAAAAGCCAGGCGCGAAGCTCGCGCTCCTGGCCGCGCGCAAGGCGGGCGACCTCCTCGGGGTGCTCGGCCTGCTTTTGAATCAGGGCGAGGGTCTGCAGCACCGAATCGTGCAGCCGGGCGGCGATCTCCGCGCGCTGATCCGCTACTGCCTTCGCCTCGCGCTCCGCGAGCAGCGAAGCGGTCAGGCGCATCAGCAGCGGGATGACCAGCACCGCCACGCCGCACACCGTGACCAGGACCGACACCACCACCCCGGTGATGCCTGCGCGCTCGCCCAGCATCGCGATTGCAAACACCCCGCCCATCACCAGCAGCGCACCCACCGACAAGGCGATCACGTTCGCCGTCGTCCCCATCTCCCTGTCGTAGGCCTGCAGCGCCAGCACCGCGCCCACGGTAAACAGGCCGAGGACGAGCACCACCGAGCTGCCGAAGCCGCTCGACACCTTCAGCGAGACGAGCGCGCCCGCGACCGCCACCGCCACCAGCACGAGGTTGACCACCCGCGTCCAGCTTTGATGTCCCACGATCTCCGGCGTCACCGCCGGCTCAGCGTCGGTGGTCTTCGGCTCCAGCGGCGTGGTCATCCACAGCGCGGCGTAGGCCAACGCGCCAGCGCCGCCGACGAATGCGCCGACGATGAAGAACAGGCGCACCCAGCGCTCGTCCACCCCGAGATACCGCGCCAGGCCCGAGGCGATGCCTGCCACCATGAGGTTGCGGCGGCTCCGGGTGAAGCGCGAATACAGTGCGGGGGGCTGCGCTGCGTACGGGGGAGATTTGGCCATGCTCTCAATTCTTCCACCCGCACCTGCAGCGCGGATCGGGGACAACCCTGACTTTTCCGCGCACCCCGCCGCGCGCAAAGTTCAGGGGAATTCCGGATGGTCGCACCACCTCTGAACGGCGATAATGAAGGTATGGAAACGACACAGACCTTCACCAAGATGTGGGAGACCCGCCCGCCCCGCATCCCGAAGGACCAGGGCGGCAACGCGGTCCTCGCCGGTGTGGCCGAAGGCTTCGGCGCACGCTACAACATCGACCCCGTGATCATCCGCATCGCCTTCGTCGTCCTCACCCTCTGCTTCGGCGGCGGCCTGTTCCTCTACTTTCTGTGCTGGATCAATATGGGCCGCTTCGGCGTCCCGTTCAGCCCCTGGTCCGCGCTCGCCACCGGCCGAGGCAACATCGCGCGCGAGTCGAAGACGGGCAAAAAGGAACGCACCCTGGCGATCTGGCTCATCCTCGGCATGGTCATCTTCTTCCCGTCCCTGTCCTACGCCAGCGACGGCACCACCATCTACAGCGCCGCCATCACGTTCGCACTCTTCGGCCTGGGCTGGTACCTGCTCTACCAGCGCGCCCCAGAGCCACCCGCTGGGCTCCTCGTGCCGCAGCAGGGGCGCACGCTTCACGACGCCCACCCGTCCGGTCCCTACACCACCCCCGGTCACGCGGACGCGTCCGGATCCACCGCGTGGCGCGCGGACGCGGCCGAATCCCCCGAGAACCCCTACGCGCAATCCGCCACGGCGAACCTGACCACCCCGCCGGACTTCCCGCACCCCGCCACCCCGCCGTCGTGGGACCCGCTCGGTGCTGCACCGGAGCTGTGGCACCTGCCGGATCCGAACAGCGAGGCCGAAGCCTCCGACGACAACACGCCCCCGAAGGGCTCCAAGCGCAGCTGGTGGATCGCCATCGCCGTCGTGGTCGGTGTGCTCGTCCTGGGAGTGATCTCCGCCGTCGTCGAGAGCGGTAACGCGGGCAACATGTTCGGCGGTTCCAATATCACCACCACGACGGAAAACGAGGTCAACGACGTCTCCGAGACCATGGGCGACGTGAACGTGGACTATCGCGACCTCCCGTCCCTCGATCAGGAGCGCACCGCCACGCTGCACACCAACATCGGCAACGTGGATGTCGTGCTGCCGAAGGACGTGCCGGTCGAGGTGCACTGCTCGACCAACCTCGGCTCGACCGACTGCCCCACCGATACCGTCAACCCCGATGCACCGGGCAAAACGCTGCGTATCAACGCCACCACCAACATCGGCAACGTCACCGTCCGCGAGCAGTAACGCGCCCGGCCCCATGCAAACACGCCGCCTCCCTGCAATACATGCAAGGCAGGCGGCGTGTTCGTCTGTGTGGAAGCCTACTCCCACTCGATGGTCCCCGGCGGCTTGGACGTCACGTCCAGCACAACGCGGTTGACCTCTGCGACCTCGTTGGTGATGCGGGTGGAAATCGCCTCGAGCGTCTCGTACGGCACGCGGACCCAGTCCGCGGTCATCGCGTCTTCGGAGGCGACCGGACGCAGCACGATCGGGTGGCCGTAAGTGCGGTGATCGCCCTGGACGCCGACCGAGCGGACCTCTGCAAGCAGCACGACCGGGCACTGCCAGATCTGCTCGTCCAGTCCAGCCTTGGTCAGCTCCTCGCGCGCGATGGCGTCGGCGGCGCGCAGGGTTTCCAGGCGGTCCTGGGTGACCTCGCCGATGATGCGGATGCCCAGGCCGGGGCCGGGGAACGGCTGGCGGTTCACGATTTCCTCGGGCAGGCCAAGCTCGCGGCCGACGGCGCGGACCTCATCTTTGAACAGGAGTCGCAGCGGCTCGACGAGGGTGAACTCCACGTCGTCCGGCAGGCCGCCGACGTTGTGGTGGCTCTTGATGTTGGCGGTGCCGGTGCCGCCGCCGGACTCCACCACGTCCGGGTACAGGGTGCCCTGGACGAGGAAGTCAACGCTTTCATCCTCGCCGGAATCCGCCAGGATTCCGGCGACGGCGCGCTCGAAGGAGCGGATGAACTCCGCGCCGATCGCCTTGCGCTTCGCCTCCGGCTCAGTCACGCCGGCGAGCTTGCCCAGGAAGGCCTCGCGCTCGTCCACGGTGACCAGCTTCGCGCCGGTGGCGGCGACGAAGTCGTTTTCCACCTGCTCGCGCTCGCCCTGGCGCAGCAGGCCGTGGTCCACGAACACGCAGGTGAGGCGGTCGCCGATGGCGCGCTGCACCAGCGCGGCGGCCACGGCGGAGTCCACGCCACCGGACAGTGCGCAGATGGCGCGGCCGTCGCCGACCTGCTCGCGCACCTGCTCGATCAGCTGCTCCGCAATGTTGGAGGCAGTCCAGTTCTGCTCCAGGCCGGCGACCTCGGTGAGGAAGCGGGTGAGCACCTCCTGGCCGTGCGGGGAGTGCATGACCTCGGGGTGGTACTGCACGCCGGCGAGCTTCTTGTCCACGCACTCGAAGGCGGCCACCGGTGCACCCGGGGTGGACGCGGTGACGGTGAAGCCCTCCGGCGCCTCGGTGACGGAGTCGCCGTGCGACATCCACACCGGGTGCTCGTTCGGGGTGTCGGCGTGGAGCACGCCGCCGTCGACAAGCATATTGGTGCGGCCGTACTCACGCGCACCGGTTTCGGCGACCTTGCCGCCGAGCGTCTGGGTCATGATCTGGAAGCCGTAGCAGATGCCAAAGATGGGCAGGTCCAGCTCGAAGATCTCCGGGTCCAGCTGCGGGGCACCCTCGGCGTACACCGACGACGGGCCGCCGGAGAGCACCAGCGCGGCCGGGTTCTTCTCGCGCACCTCAGCGGCGGAGATGGTGGACGGGACGACCTCGGAGTAAATGCGAGCCTCGCGCACGCGGCGGGCGATGAGCTGCGCGTACTGGGCGCCGAAGTCGACGACAAGGACGGGGCGATTTTGCGGAGTAGTCACGGCACAGAGTCTAGCCCACGGCCCCGCCACGGCACCACGCGCGCCCAATTGGCCCTGTCTACCGCGGCCTACTGCGGGGCCGACGATCCTCCCTGCCCCTGCGCCTGACCCGCCGCAACCGCAACGCCAAGCGCAACGATGCTGGTCAGCACCACTCCGCCAGCGGCAGCGGCTCCGCCGAGATGGAAGCCTGAACCCTCCAGCGCAGCATCCAGCGCACCGGTGACCTCGGGTGGCAGCGCGCGCAGCTGCGCGTCGAGCTCATCAAGCGCCGGTGTCAGCCCCGGCACCTGTACCTGCTGTGCCAGCGCAATCGGGACGAGCAGCAGCAGCGGGCTGGCCGCCAGCGCGAGGAGCATGCTTGTCGACGACCCGCCGACCCCACTCCCCGTAGACCCACTACTCGACGAGCCCGGCTTGCCCTGCACCCCGTCCCGCGGCGGGGTGGTGGTTGGCGCCGTGGTGGGCACAGAGGTTGTCGTGTGAGACGTGACAGAGGTCGTTGTCGTTGACGACGCCTCAGTTGTCGCGGTTGTCGGCACAGCGGGCGTCGTGACCGTCGGCCGAACCGGCTTTGCAGTCTGCGCCGGCCCGGAAGGCTGCGCAGTCGCTGTTGGCTCTGCGGTCAAGGTCGTCGCGCTCGCCTGCGTCGTCGCGCTCGCCTGCGTTGTCGCAGCCGCCTGCGTCGTCGCAGTCGCCCGCGTCGTCTGAGGGGTCGCCGTGGTCGACTGGCCGCCGCGCGCCACCTTCGCGGTAAACGCCGCGTCCTGCGTGCTGCCGTCCGGGTAGGTCAGCGCAACGCGCACCGGGGTGGCGTCCCCGACCTTCGCACCGGCGGGCGGGCGCAGCGTCACGGTGCCCTCGCCGTCCGTGAGCGCGACGTCCCAGCCGCCTGGGCCGGTCGCGGCGACGACGGTGCCCTCCGGCAGCGCGTCGCCGACGTTCGCGGACGACAACTGCGCCCCGGCGTCGCCGGCGACGTCGCGCCACTTCGGGTGCAGGTTCGCGGCCAGCGAGGTCACCGCTACCGGTAGGGTCAGCTCAACGCGCTCGCCCCCGGGCAGCGTGGCCAACACAGGGATGTCGTAGGACCCGGCCACGACGAACTCGGCGTCGCGCTTCCGCGCGGCGGGCGTGAGCGTCGCGGCGCCGGTGGCTGGGTCGATCGCCACCCAGTTGCCGTGCGGCGAGCCTTCTGCCAGGGCGAACGTGGCCGAATCGCCGAACCCGCCCGGGGCCTCAGACCGGGTTGTCTCCCCCGCGGGCGCCACGACCGTCCCCTCGGGGTAGGCGCGCGCGTCGGTCACCCGCACGGTCACGTCCTGCGTGTCGCTGCTGCCGTCGCCGTAGGTGGCGGTGATGCGCAGCGTCGCGCGGTCCCCCGCCTTCGCGCCCGCGCCGGGGTGCACGGTGACGGAGTCGCCGTTGGCGGAGGCGGACCAAGATGTGGCGTCGATAAGCGATGCCTCGACCACCGCACCTTCCACCGAGTCGCCCGAATTGGCGACCGCGATCGGCTCGCCCTGCGGCGCGCTGGCATCGGCCCAGGTCGGCGCGGTGCGGTCGCTGACCGTGCGCACCGTCACCGGGACCTCGATGTCGCGAGTCGCGCCGCTGTGGTCGGTCACGCGCACGCGCAGCGTCCGCTCGCCGGCCTGCGAAAGCTTCGGGGTGTACGAAATGGTGCCTTGCTTATCGACGCTCCCCTCACCCCCAACAACCGCAAACTCCAACCCCTCGCGCACGCCCTCGAGCGGCGCGATGGTCACCGGCTCGCCCACCTGCGCCTCGGTCCGCGTGGGGTAGGCAACCTCGGAGCGGTTCGCGCCGACCGTGACGGGGACCTCGATGATGCGGACGTTGCCGCTGCCATCCTCCGCGCGCACCGGCACCCGCACCAGGCCCGACGGGACCTTCGCGTCCGGGCGCAGCGTGATCGTGCCGTCGGCGTCTACCTGCGCCCACGTCGGCGTCGGCCCGGTGTAGCCCGGCGCGCCCGAGTCAGCCTCCGTGACCGGCGCGAACGCGATGTTTTCGCCCGCGGGGGCGGCGACCTTACGCTCCTCGTCGCGGGCGATCCGCTGCGGCGGGTAAGGGGCATCGCCCAGGTCAGCGACGTTATCCCCCGGGGGTGCGACGACGGTGACGGTGAAGGTGTCGGTGTCAACCGTGTCGGGCTTGCCCTCCGTAGTGTCGGAGTACTTCGTTGTCGCCGTGAGCGTCGCGGTCGTGCCGACCTTGGCGTCGGCGGGCGCGGTGACGTCGATGGAGCCGTCCGCGTTGGCGGTGGCGGCGAACCCGTCGGTGTCGGCCGCGACCGAAGTCGTGGCGTCCTCGCCCGGCAGCGTGCCGGCGAGCGGGACGCGCACCGTGGTCGTTCCGCGCTCCAGCGTGGCGTCCTCCCAGCGCGGCTCGTACTGGGCGGCCAGCGGGGTCACGGTCACGTCGACACCGAAGCGGGAGTGCGACCCGTCCTGGAAGTCCACCCGCATCTGGACCTTGTGCTTACCCACATGCTCGGGCGCGGTCGGGCGCGCCACGATGCGGCCATCCTCCACGGATACCCACTCGGCGTCCTTGCCAACCACGGTGAACGTGGGGTTCACCGGCTGCTCCGGGTCGCCCGCGATGCCGGCGGAATCAAACTCCGGGAGCGCGGCGCTTCCCTCCTGCCCCGTCACGGTGGTGATCGGTGCGACCGCCCGGGGGACGTAGTTGTCCTTGTCGGACAGGTTGCCAAAGAAGACGTAGAGCGGGACGGTGTCCCACGCCTCTTCCATCGTGCTGTCGTTGAACGTGGTGAAGGACTCGCCGTCGCGGGCCTTCCAGCGGAAGCGGACCGGCAATGCCCCACCCGCGTAGCCCTGGTTGGTCAGCTCCTCCAGCTTCTTCTCCGCGTGGATGCGCAGCTCCTGGAACTGGCCGTTCGCGTCGTTGACCACCTCGACGTTGACGTACTGGGGATCAAGGAGCGGATTGCCAGGGTTTTCTTCCTGCGGCTGCGGCTCCACCACCAGGTCGGCGTCCCAGATCCCGTCCGGCCAGAACCCCGGCGTCTCGCGCTCCTTGCACCGCACCAGCTCCTCGCCCGGCTTCTCCCCGCACTGTACTTGCGGGTCCTTCCACGAAATGTCCTTCCGGGTCAGCGTGAGCGTCTCTCCCGGGGTCAGCGGGATCGGGCGGCGCGCAAACCGCGGCTCCTCCACCGTGGCCGGGTTGTTGTACGCCTCGTAGCTCTCCTCGTTGTTAAACAACACCACGGTCAGGTGCTGCGTCCAGTCGTGACCGTCCGGGTAGGTCACCTTCACGCTCAGCGACGCCACCTGCTCCGGCGTGGTCAGCTTGTTGGTCATGCGGAGGTACGCGGAGATGTCGTTGGTGATGCGGATTTGCCCGGTGTTGGAGTCCACCTCCAACCACTCCGGGCCGTCGAGCTTGGTGTAGGTCAGCGGCTGCGGCGGCGTCACCCGCTCGTATTCGGGGATGAAGTGCGCGTACACCGGCGGGTTGAACGCGTCGCCGCGCTCGACCTGGTCGCGCAGGACGTACAGCCAGTTGCCAAACTCGGGCCGGTAGAAGGTGAACAGGGGGTAATCGCTCGCGCCGGCGTCGCCAAGCGGTGCCTCAGCCGAGTTGGACACGTTGGAGGCCGCAGGGGCTGATGACGCTGGCGGCGCGCACAACGCGACGGCAGTCACGGTGGTGGTGACAAGTGCTACTGCAGAACGAACAATCCGTCCACGCATTTCAGTTCTCCCAAACTTTCCGCCGGACTAGAGCACGACACGCGCCAAAGTAAGGGCGCATGAGCCTTCCATAAAAACTAGTAGGCGTTGGCGCAAAATTCCATAGGAAGCGGCGCGCCCGTGCGTGCGCACGCCTAGTAGACGGCCCGGCGAAGGCGC
The DNA here is from genome assembly GCF_007786415.1 of Corynebacterium sp. NML180780. Lineage (NCBI taxonomy): Bacteria > Bacillati > Actinomycetota > Actinomycetes > Mycobacteriales > Corynebacteriaceae > Corynebacterium > Corynebacterium sp. NML180780. Next base: position 105,790 of record NZ_VNKN01000001.1, read on the forward strand.
TCAAGCGCGTCGTGCACCCCGTCGACCGAGGGGTCCTCGCCGAGGTCCTTGGAGGAGAGCTGCAGCTGGGCGATGGAGGCGTCGGCAGCCTGAATGGCCTGCTCCACCTGCGCGACCAGCGGGTCGATGTTCTGGCCCACTGGCTGCTGCGCGGTGGACTGGGACCAGCGGCGGATCATCTCCAGCGGCATCTTGGTCAGCTCGGAGATGGAGTTCACCTTCAGCTCTACGCGGTTGGCCAGCGAGGAGTGCAGGAACACCGCGTTGTCCATGTCGCGGAGGGCGACCTCCATGGCGTCATAGAGCATCTGCATCGACTCAATCCGGTCCTCCTCCGCGGAGAACGTCGCCGTCTGCGCGGCGTGCAGGCGGGCCAGGGCGATCGCAGTGCGGGCCTTCGCCGCGCGGTCCTGGAGTTCCTCGGCGACCTCGGCGAGCGATTGCGCGTTTTCATCAATAATCCCACGCATGGTGGCCCACACCTGCAGCGGTGCGAGCAACAGCGTGCGGGTGGCGCCCTCCGCCACCACGTTTTCCATCTCGCCTTTGACCCGGTTGGTCACGGCGTTTTCCTCCAACAGGGTCTGGCAGGCGCGCGAGAGCTCCTCGGCCGACTGCTTGATGGAAGTCTGGATGCCCATGAAACTCTCCAGCTCCGCGTACAGCGCCGCGGTGGCCTCGTACACCTCACCTTCGCCCTCGGGGAGGACAAAGCCGGCCTCCTCGCGCGCGGCGACCTCGGCGGGCAGGATCTCCGCCATGAACGCGTCGTAGTCCGGGATGAGCTCGCAGATCCGCTCCCACCCGAGCTCGGCCCGCTTCCGTCGTCCGACCCCCTCGGCCTTCGCCTTGTGCTCAACGACGTTCGCCTCCTGGTACACCTTCGCGGCGTCCTGGAAGTAGTGCGTCATCGGCCGGGTGCGCACCGACAGGTAACGGTCCCCCGGCAGCGGGGTGACTGTGGCCAAGACGTCGTACGCCGAACCGCTCTTGGCCAAGTTACGCACGTAGGCGGCGAACGGCTTGCCGACCTGGATCCAGTCCCACATGGCCTTGAACGCGCCGCCCGGCATCTCGTCCTGGCGGATGAGGTTGTGCGGCTTGCCGATCATCTCTTCCAGCGGGTACTGGGCGTAGTAGATGAACACCTCGTTCACGTCGGTCATGATGCCCTTGGCATCCGTGACCGAGAAGAAGATGTCATCCACCTCGACCAGGTGCTGCGGGCCGTCCGTCACATCCCGGTCCAGAATCACGTCGTAGGCCATAGTGGGTCTCAATCTATCAGGTATTTCTGCGCAATATCCGATTAATTTCGGACGGTCAGATTCACCTTCTGGAACGACTTGGTGTCCGTGTAACCGCACTTCGCCATGATCCTGCGCAGGCCACCCACCAGGTTCATGGTGCCGTACGGGTCGTGCGACGGTCCGTGCAGCACAATCTCCAGCGGCTGGCGCTCCTCGGCAGCAACCACCCGACGCATCTCACCACGCGGGAAGCGCGGGTGCCCCAGCACAGACTCCCAGTACATGCCCTCGCCGGAGGCCTCCGCGGCGCGAGCGAGCGGCTCGCCCACCATGACCGCGTCCGCGCCCAGCGCGAGCGCAACGGCAATCTGGCCAGAGGTGCGCACGTCCGCGTCAGCGAGGACGTGGACGTAGCGGCCACCAGTCTCATCCAGGTAGTCGCGGCGCGCCGCGGCCACGTCGGCGATCGCGGTGGCCAGCGGGACGTCCAGCGCCATGTTCTGGTTCGACTGGCCGGAGCCGACGATCACGCCGGCCGCGCCCGAGCGCATGAGGTGCATCGCGGTGCTGTAATCAAAGACGCCGCCGGCGATCACCGGGACGTCGAGGGAGCCGATGAACTCCTTCAGGTTGAGCGGCTCGCCGCCCTGCTGCACGTGCTCGGCGGAGATGATGGTGCCCTGGATAAACAGGATCTCTGCGCCCGCCTTGATCAGGTGCGGCGCCAGCTCGCGCGCGTTCTGCGGGCTCACGCGCACCGCGACGGTCGCGCCCGAGTCGCGCACGCGCGCCATGTGCTCCGCAAACAGGTCCATGTCCAACTTCGCCTGGTGCAGCTCCTGCAGCACGGCGGTGCCGCGCGACTGGGACTGCAGCATGGTCTCCATTTCGTTCCAGTCGGTGCTCGCCGCGCCGACGACCTTGGCCACGGAGTCCGCGAACGACGCGTGACGGCCCAGCAGGCCCTCCGCGTTGAGGATGCCCAGGCCGCCCTGCTTGCCCATCTCAATGACAAACTCTGGGCTGGCCAGCGCGTCCGTCGGGTGCGAGCACAGTGGCAGGTCGAACGTGTAAGCGTCGATATGCCAGGTGGTGTCGACGTCCTTGGACGAGCGCGTGCGGCGCGCCGGGACCAGGGACAGATCGCGGAGGTCGTAGGCCTTGCGCGCCTCGCGGCCGCTGCCAATTTCCACGTATTCGTGCATGGTGTTGTTACAACTCGATCCTAGTGGCGGTAGTTCGGTGCCTCGACGGTCTGGGTGATGTCGTGCGGGTGGGATTCGCGCAGGCCAGCCGTGGTGATCTGGACGAACTGCTTGGTCTGCAGCTCCTCGATCGAGGCGGAGCCGGTGTACCCCATCGCTGCGCGCAGGCCGCCGACGATCTGGTGGGTGATGGAGTCTAGCTCGCCGCGGAACGGCACGCGCCCCTCAACGCCCTCCGGCACCAGCTTGTCCTCGCTGGTCACATCGGCCTGGAAGTAGCGGTCCTTGGAGAAGGAACGCTTCTCCCCCGTCAGACCGCGGCCCTGCATGGCGCCCATGGAACCCATGCCGCGGTAGCGCTTGTACTGCTTGCCGCCCACCACGACGATCTCGCCCGGGGCCTCGGCGGTACCGGCGAGCATGGAGCCGAGCATGACGGTCGATGCGCCGGCGGCCAGGGCCTTGGCCACATCGCCGGAGAACTGCATGCCGCCGTCTGCAATGATCGGCACGCCCGCCTTGTGCGCCGGCACGGAGGCCTCCATGATCGCAGTAATCTGCGGCGCGCCGACGCCGGCGACAACGCGGGTGGTGCAGATCGAGCCCGGGCCGATGCCCACCTTGATGGCGTCCGCACCGGCGTCGATCATCGCCTGCGCCGCGGAGCGGGTGGCCAGGTTGCCGCCGATGACGTCGAGGCGGTCGCCGAAGTCCTTCTGCACGCGCGCGACCATCTCCAGCACGCGGTTGTTGTGCGCATGGGCAGAGTCGACCACGAGGGCGTCGACGCCGGCCTCGGCCAGCAGACCGGCGCGGTCGTAGGAGTCCTCACCGGTGCCGATGCCGGCGGCGACGAGCAGGCGACCGTTGGCGTCCTTGGACGCGTTCGGGTACTGCTCCGTCTTCACAAAGTCCTTCACGGTGATCAGGCCGACCAGCTTGCCGTCCTTGGACACGATCGGCAGCTTCTCCACCTTGTTTGCGGAAAGCAGCTCGAGCGCCTTCTCCTTGGTCACGCCCTCTTCTGCAACGACCAGCGGCATCGGCGTCATAATTTCGGCGACCTTGCGCTCGTAGTCGCGCTCGAACCGCATGTCGCGGTTGGTAATGATGCCCACGAGGCGCTCGTCCTCGTCCACGACCGGCAGCCCGGAGATCCGGAACCGGGCGCACAGCGCGTCCACGTCGTTCACGGTCATGTCCGGGCGCGCGGTGACCGGGTTGGTCACCATGCCAGACTCAGAGCGCTTGACCACGTCGACATTTTCCGCCTGGTCCTGCGCACTCAAGTTGCGGTGCAGCACGCCAATGCCCCCCTGGCGGGCCATGGCGATGGCCATGCGCGACTCGGTGACGGTGTCCATCGCTGCCGACGCAATCGGCATGCCGAGGGTAATGTTGCGGCTGAACTTGGACGTCGTGGACACCTCGGCGGGCACGATGTGGGACTCGGCCGGCAGGAGCAGCACATCGTCGAAAGTCAGGCCCCGCAGCGCCACCTTGTTCGGGTCGTCGCCACCTGTGAGAACTCGTTCATTTGCCATATTGCTGCGTCTCCTCTCCCGCGCGGGTCACACCGTTTACTTTCCGTCATGATATATCGTCAGCGCCGTTTCACGTAAGGCGGGGGAATTGGCACGGGCCCGCAAAGCACATAGGGTTGGTGGTGTGAACTTTGATGACATGATGCCCAAGGACCCGTTCGCGGATGACCCGAACGATCCGGCGTCGTTTATTGAGGATGACGCGCTCCCGGAACCCCTCTCCCCGCAGGAGCGTGCCGACGTGCTGCGCGACCTGCAGTGCGTTCGCGACTGCATCCGCCGCCTGCAGCCCCGCGGCATCCGCGGCATCTACTTCATGTGCGACGACTGCGAGCAATGGCACTACTACGACTGGGCCATCATGGAACACAACATGCTGGCTACCCTGCGCAACCAGCTCCCGCCGGTGCACGAGCCGAGCGCGGAGATTGATTACGACGCCTACGTTACCTGGGACTACGCCATGGGGTTCCTCGACGGCCTGGAGGCCCGCTAACTTCGGGCCCGGCGCTTCCTAGTAGTTCTGCGCCTGACCAAGCGCGTCGCTGTGGTCCTCCACCGCCCCGGCACCCTCGCTTTCCCCGGCTGCACCCTGATCCACCTGCGACGGCGCGACCGCCCCGTCCGCAGCGCTTTCCTTGTTCCCGGACTCTGCGCCCTGGCTTGGCGCAGCCGCGCTCGGTTGAGGTAGTGGGTTCGGGCGAACGGCACTGGACTGGCCGGCCTGGCTGGACGGCTGAGCGCTCGGCCGGGCGGCAGCGCTGGACGCCGGCTGCTCCAGGGTCGGCTGCGGGCTGGCTGAGGGCACCACCGTTTCCGTCACGGTCTGCGGCTCCGGAGCGGAAGCCGGCGGCTCAGCAGGCGGCGGGGTGACCGTCACCGTGGAGACCTTGGTACGCATCGTGGTGATCGGGGCCCGGCCCTCTTCGCCGTCCCGGCCCTGATTTGCCCGCGGCTCCATGGATGCAAGCAGCGCCCTGGCCTGCTCGAACAGCGCGGACGCCGCGTCCTTGTCGCCGGAGTCGTTGGCCGCCTCGAGCTCGTCGAGCGTGGCGGCCAGCTCGACGGCCGCGGTGCGGTCACCAAAGACTGCGGTCGCCGGGCCCCAGAGGGGCGAACCAGGGGTTGCGTTGTAGAGCGCCGCCCCGCTGCCGGTGACAACGGCGGTCGCCGCGGCAGCGCCGACCAGGCCGGAGACCCACGGGCTCACACCACGGCGCGACCGGCGCGGCTTCCGGGACGCGCTGCGGAACGGGATGACGGAACCTGCTGTACCGGTCTCGTCGGAGGCGTCGGAGGCGTCGGGGTCATCGGAGGGGGTCGACGTGGCGTCGATAAGCAGCGGCTCCGACGCGGGACGATCCACCTCGCCCTTCAAGTCCAGGAAGAGTGCCGCGAGCTCATCCTCGCCGCCGGAGGGGTCCTCGCCTGCGGCGATCGCATCAAGCCAAGCGTCTACGTCGGCTACCGCGGCGAACTCCTCGGTGGCCTCATCATCGCGCCGAGTCATTGTGCAACTCCCCTTCCTCCAGTTTTTTACGCAGCGTCGCCAGCGCACGGTACTGGGCAACTCGCACCGCACCCGCGGTCGAGCCCACAGCCTGCGCCGTCTCCTCTGCGGAAAGGCCGACGAACACCCTCAGGATGACGATGTCGCGCGCCTTGCCATTGAGTACATCGAGCAACGCGCGCGCTCTGTTACTCCCGTCCCCCACCAGCGCAAACTCCTCCGGAGTCAGGCCGTGAAACTCCTCATCCGGCACCTCTTCGGTGGGGGTGAGCTTGTCGCGCGAGAGCGCGCGGTGCGCGTCAGCGACCTTGTTAAACGCGATGCCGTACACGAACGCCATAAACGGCTTGCCCTGGTCCACGTAGCGGTGGATCGAGGTGGCCACCGCGAGGCAGATCTCCTGCGCGACGTCCTCCGCCGTGGGCATGCGGTGCCCGCCAATGCGTGCGCGGGTGTAGCGCAGCACCATCGGGTGCACGATAGCTAGCACGCGCTGCAGCGCCCGCTTGTCCCCGTCGGCGGCGAGGGGGACAAGCCGCTGCAGCTCGTCCTCGTCGTGGGGAGTCGTCATGTCGCTCCTTGCTCGCTCGCCGGCTTAATGTCCACCGTTTTAAGTAACCGTAGGAAGTGTAATAGGTAGCAGACCATAGTGTTGCACTGCGGTCCAAGAGGCACGCACACCCACAAAGCGCTTATCGACGCCACCTCCCCGGCATTTTCCGCACCTCTTCCAAGGTTCCCTTAAAGTTCACCAGCGCTTTACCTTTATCATCCACCCTGCTCACAGTGCATTTTTTCGGCGTTGCTTGCGCGAATACAGCTGTGGGACACCCATGGGAAACCTATCGTTTACCAAGGCGGTGGACACTTCGAAATCGGTGACGCCCCGCGCGGCCCGCCGGCACAACTTCACACGCTTTCTCTTCAGCACATTCTCTACAAGGAGCCTCTACGATAATGTCCCTGCCGCATCAGCTTCCCGGACCGAACGCAGACTTCTGGGATTGGCAGCTCCACAGCGCATGCCGTGGCGAAGCTTCCGAGGTGTTCTACCACCCGGATGGAGAGCGCGGACGCGCACGCGCACAGCGCGAGAACCGCGCGAAGGCGATCTGCTACACCTGCCCCGTCCTCGAGCAGTGCCGCGAGCACGCGCTCCGCGTCGCTGAGCCGTACGGCATCTGGGGCGGCATGAGCGAGTCCGAGCGCCAGGTGATCCTGCGCGGCGGGCACGGCAGCAGCGTAAAGGTGCCTGCTGCGGCCTCCGCAAAGTAGCGCCCACGCAAAATGCCCCGGGACTTTAAGTCCCGGGGCATTTTGCCGGTCCAACCGGCGCGCGGTGAGTCTACCGCTAGTGCGCGTGGCCTGCGTGACCAGCGGCACCTGCGGCCTCGTCCTCCTCGGCCGGCTTGGTCACCACGGACGCCTCCGTGGTGAGCACCATACGGGCGATGGAGGTGGCGTTGACCACTGCAGAGTGGGTCACCTTCACCGGGTCAATGATGCCCTGCTCGACGAGGTTGCCGTACTCGAGCGTGGCGGCGTTGAAGCCCTCGTCGTTGTTCATCTCGGCGATCTTGGAGACAACGACGGAGCCGTCCAGGCCCGCGTTGTCAGCAATCCAGTACGCCGGCTTGCGCAGCGCGCGGGCCACGGCCAGCACGCCGACCTTCTGCTCGCCCGCGAACTGCTCGGCGTAGGACTCGAGCTCCTTTGCAATCTGCACGAGCGCGGAACCGCCGCCGGCGATCACGCCCTCCTGCACCGCGGCGCGCGCGGCGTTGATGGCGTCCTCGACGCGCAGCTTGCGCTCGTTGACCTCGGTCTCGGTGGCGGCGCCGACGCGGATGACAGCGACGCCGCCGGACAGCTTGGCCAGGCGCTCCTCTGCCTTCTCCCGATCCCAGGTGGAATCGGTGGACTCGATCTCGCGACGGATCTGGTTGCGACGCTCCTCGATGGCCTCGGCCGTCCCCGCGCCGTCGACAAGCACTGTGTCGTCTTTGGTCACGGTGACGCGGCGTGCGCGGCCGAGCTGGTCGAGGGTGGCGTCCTTGAGGTTGACGCCGACCTCCGGATCAATGACGGTGGCCTGGGTGACCACGGCCAGGTCGTCCATGAACGCCTTGCGGCGCTCGCCGAAGTACGGCGCCTTGACGGCGGCGACCTTCAGGGTCTTGCGCATCGTGTTGACCACGAGGGCCTGCAGCGGCTCGCCCTCGACGTCCTCCGCGATAATCAGCAGCGGCACGGAAGACTCCGCGATCTGCTCCAGCAGCGGCAGGAAGTCCGGCAGCGACGAGATCTTGTTGCGGACCAGCAGGACGCGCGCGTCCTCGAGCACGGCCTGGCCGGCGTCCGGATCCGTCATGAAGTACGGCGACAGGAAGCCCTTGTCAAAGGAGATGCCCTCGGTGAGGTCCACGTAGGAGTCGATGGACTGGGACTCCTCGACGGTGAGCACACCGTCCTTGCCCACCTTGTCCATCGCGCCGGCGACCATCTCGCCGACCTCCGGGTCGCGAGAGGACACGGTAGCCACGTTCGCGATCTCGGCGGATGCCGAGACCGGCGTCGCACGCTCGCGCAGCTCCTCCACGGTCTTCTCCGCCGCGGCGGCGATGCCCTTGTTCAGCTCGATCGGGTTCGCGCCGGCGGCAACGTTGCGCAGCCCCTCGGACACGAGCGCCTGCGCGAGCAGGGTCGCGGTGGTGGTGCCGTCACCAGCGATGTCGTTGGTCTTGACGGCGACGGACTTGACCAGCTGCGCGCCGAGGTTCTCAAACGGATCCTCGAGGTCGATGTCACGCGCGATGGTCACGCCGTCATTGGTCACGGTCGGGCCGCCCCAGGACTTGGAGAGGACCACGTTGCGGCCGCGCGGGCCGAGGGTGACCTTGACTGCGTCGGCGAGGATGTCCACGCCGCGCTGGATGCCCTCGCGGGCCTCCTGTTCAAAAGCGATAAGTTTTGCCATTGGTGGCTAAGCCCCCTTCGCTTACTTTTCGACGACAGCGAGCAGGTCGCGAGCAGACAGCAGCAGGTACTCCTCGCCGTTGTACTTCAGCTCGGTGCCGCCGTACTTGGAGAACACGACGGTGTCGCCCTCCTTGACGTCCGGGGCGACGCGGTTGCCGTTGTCGTCCAGACGACCCGGGCCAACAGCGATGACGACGGCTTCCTGCGGCTTCTCAGCGGCAGAGTCCGGGATAACCAGGCCGGAGGCGGTGGTGGTTTCAGCCTCTGCGATCTGGACGAGAACCTTGTCTTCCAGCGGCTTGATATTGACGTTTGCCATAATCGGTACCTTGGTGACCTTTCGTGATGTTGCGTTGCAATCTTGCAGGTTTTGCAGTTGTCTCGATTGTCTCGATGCGCAGCCGTCGTCGCGGGTAAACAACTGTGCTCTACACAACCTGGTTAGCACTCTACCCACACGAGTGCTAAGTCACAACAACACGGCCCCCCGAAATCGCTACTGCGCGTGATCCGCGTTCAGTACCGCGTTGCGCCAGAGCTCGTATTCCTCCGGATTGTCCTCGCGGTAGTTCTGCACCGCGCGGATCGCCTGATCCACAGACTCGATGGTGCGCTCCTCCACGCTCTTGCCCTCGCGGTTGGTAAAGATGACCGGTCCGCAGATCGCGCGGGTCGGGTCCGTGAGAAACGCCGGGTTGTTCGTCGCCGCGGTGTTGCGCGCCAAAGAGGCCACCGGGTTCGGCTGCGCGCCCTGAGCGCGAGCCTCCGGGTTGAACAGCGCGTGGAAGCGGTTGCCTTCCTGCTCAAATGCGACGTCAACAAAGTCGTCGCGCATCCCGCCAAGGAAGTCACGCGCCGTGTCCTCATCAAACACGATGCGGCGGTAGCTCAGGTCCGGCGACACCAGGAAGCCGAACCGCTCCCGGTCCGCCTGCTCCGGATTCGTCGTGGTCTCCGGCGTGTGGCCCGTGGCGTGTGATGCATCAGTCATGGTCAGCAATCCTCCCTGGCGCAGTGCTGCTCTGGTGCAGTGCTCTACTCTCGCCCACCAACATAGTCACTCCCCAGCGTTTGTGCAGGAGCGAAAGCTCCTCCGGGCCAGGGGTCACGCGCCGACGAGCGGCGTTTCCACCTCGAGCGACGTGTCGGTGGCCGTGGACAGCGGGGACGGCTGCGCGCCCTCGTGAATCAGCTGGCCGGCCAGCGCGGCGATCATCACGCCGTTATCAGTGCATAACGTGAAGCGCGGAACCCGTAGCTCGATGCCGTGGGCCTCGCAGCGCTCGCGCGCGAGCCCGCGCAGCCGCGAGTTGGCCGCCACGCCGCCGCCGAGCAGCAGCGTCCGCGCACCGGTGTCCTCGCAGGCCATGACAGCCTTGGCGGTGAGCACGTCACACACCGCCTCCTGGAAGGAGGCACACACGTCTTCCATGCTGATGACGCGCCCCTCTCGCTCAGCGGCCTCCACGTAGCGGGCGACCGCGGTCTTCAGCCCGGAGAAGGAAAAGTCGAAGCGGTGCTCCCCACGCAGGTCCTGCGCTTTGAACAGGCCGCGCGGGAACGCGATGGCGTTCGGGGCGCCTTGCGCCGCCAGCTTGTCCACCACGGGTCCGCCCGGGTACCCGAGGCCGAGGAGGCGGGCGACTTTGTCGTAGGCCTCGCCGACGGCGTCGTCAAGCGTCGAGCCCATCTCCCGCATCGGGCGGCCCACGGCCTGGACCTCGAGCAGCTGGGTGTGGCCGCCGGAAACCAGCAGGGCGATGGAGTGCGGCAGCTCGGACTCGCCCTCCAGATTGGCCACCGCGACGTGGCCGCCGAGGTGGTTCACGCCGTAAAAGGGCACGCCCCAGGCGGCGGCGTACGCCTTCGCCGCGGACGCGCCGACCAGCAGCGCGCCGGCGAGGCCCGGGCCGACGGTCGCGGCGACGGCATCGGGCTTGGCAATGCCGGCCTCGCGCAGCGCGGCCTCCATGACCTGCGGCATGGCCTCGAGGTGGGCGCGCGAGGCGATCTCCGGCACCACGCCGCCGAAGCGCGAGTGCTGCTCCATCGAGGACGCGACGGCGTCCGCGAGGACCTCCATCGTCCCGTCCGGGTGCAGGTCCACGATGCCCACGCCGGTCTCATCGCACGACGATTCAATCCCCAGCACGATCATGCTTCCTGCTCCCCTTCTGGTGATGTATGACTTCCCCGCGCGGTCCTGCGGGGGCGCATCATAGCGTACGCGTCCGCGCCCGACGCCTGGTAATAGTTCTTGCGCACGCCGGTGGTGGCAAAGCCGTAGCGCTCGTACATGGCAATCGCGGGGGCGTTGTCTGTGCGCACCTCGAGGAACACGGGCCCGTCGAGCAGGTCGGCGGTGTGCAGGAGCTGGTCCATCAGTGCTCGGCCGACGCCGCGGCGCTGGTGCGCCGGGTCGACGCCGATGGTGTGGATCTCAAACTCGGGGTCCTCGCGCGGGCCCAGCATGGCCAGGCCGGCGTAGCCGATGAGCACGCCACCGTCAGTGTCGCCGTCATCGAAGGCGCCGACGTAGAAGGTGTGGCGCTGGGCAAACTCCGCCAGCAGCATCTTCTCGGTCCACGGCTGATCGCCCGCAAACAGGGCCTGCTCCAGCTCGGCCACGCGTACGGCGTCCGCCGGGACCAGTTCCCGAAACTGCACGTGCTCCCCTTACTTCCCCGGCGCGCGGAACTGGGAGAGGTCCACCTCCGGCAGGGCGGGCGACCTCGGGGTCGCCTTCGGCGGGACGGCGTCCGGGCGGCGCAGGTAGTGCGGCACCAGCGGGCCGGGAGTCGCGGTGAGGTCGGCCGCGGCAAGAAGACCGGCGGTGGTGGGCGCCTGGTAGGTCAACCGCTCCGCCTGCACCGTGAGTTGTTCGGGGAGCTGCTCGGCGAGCTGCTCGGGGACCGAGCAGACCGCCACCGGCGGGCACTCCAACGCCGCCGGGGCCACCACGTCGGGGCCGTCTACGCGCGCGCCGGCGTCGTAACGCGCCCAGTACACCTCGCGCCTGCGGGCGTCGGTGACCACGAGGGCCGAGGGGGCGTCCAGCAAAGCGGCGACCGCGTCGTGCGTGACCACGCCGTGGACGGGGACGCCCAGAGCCTGGCCGAACGCGGACGCCGTTGCCATCCCCACGCGCAGACCGGTGAACGGGCCAGGGCCGCAGCCCACCACGATGGCGTCGATGTCCGCAAACGCGCGACCCGCGCCCTGAAGAAGCTGCGTCACCGTGGGGACGAGCAACTCGTTGTGGGCGCGGGTGGCGGTCACGGACTCCGCGATTACCTCGCAGGAATTAGGGCTGGCGGGGTCAGCGGGGTCGGAGACCTCCGCCAGGCCCGCGACCAGATCTGTCGTTGCCGTGTCGAGTGCGAGTACAAGCATTACTGCGCCGGCATCATGAACCACTTGCCGCCCTGCTTGCCCACGATGATCGGGGTCTGCAGCGGGTAAGCAGTGGTGGCCGGGGCCTGGCAGATGTCCACGTAGCGCAGATCCACCTTGTCCAGACCCGGCTCGGCGTTTTCATCCTGCTTCAGCAGCGCGACGTACGCGGTGTTCTTCTCGTCATCGCTGGCGTTCTCGTCGGCGCTCATCTCCAGGTCGTCCTGGGAGAGGTGCAGTGCCTCCAGCTTGCTGTTCAGCAGCTCCGGCGGCTCGGTCGGGCACAGGGTGGTAAAGCCCATGTACTGCTCTGCGTCGTAAATCTGGCTCGGGTCCAGCATCTGCCCCATGAGCGCGTCGCCGCTCGGGTTGAGCTCCTCGATGGAGTCCTGCAGCGAGTTCGTCGGCGTTGCGGAGGCTGCCTGCGCATTCGGGCGGGACATGGGGATGAAAATCATCGCGACGAGCAGCACGACCCACAAAGCGCAGGCCAGCGCAACCCATCCGCGGTTGGTGTTGGAGAGCTTCAGCATGGGCTAAAGCCTACATTGACTGGCCAGGATCGCCAGTTTGCCCCTCACCCGGCTCGCCGCCGCGCCACTCCCAGCCGATAATGCGCCCCTCCGAGTCGGGGTCCTCGCGCACCATCGTCTCACGGTCCAGCGTGACCAGCAGGTAGCGCGACCCGAGCTGTTCGATCAGCCCGCCGCCCCACTCCGCAACCACCACGGCCCGGTCCAGCTCCGTATCCAGGTCCAGCGCGTCAAGCTCGCCGAGCGGGTCGCCGCTCGAACCCTCACCGAGCAGCCGGTACGCGTCGACGTGAATCAGCGAGGGGCCGCCGGACAGCGACCGATGCTCCCGCGCAATCACAAACGTCGGGCTGGTCACCCGCCCCTTCACGCCGAGCCCGTCCGCAATGCCCTGCGTCAGCGTCGTCTTCCCGGCGCCGAGCGGCCCGTCCAGAATCACCACATCGCCCGCGCGCAGGGTCGCGCCGAGCTCGCGGCCGAGCGCCTTCGTCTCAGCCGCAGTTTCGCACACTCGTTGCACGTGTCTCCCTCGCCTTTCGCTTATCGACGCCCCTCTCTTCCCTCCCCAACATACTCCCGCACCGTCCTGCCCTTGGGCGCGCACAGCACCTCGTAATTGATCGTGCCCACCGCGCCCGCCAGCTCGTCCGCGCTCACGCCGCCGTCGCCGAAAAGCACCGCCTCGTCCCCCGGGCGCACGGTGCTGGCGCCGGTGGCGCCATCCGCGCCGAGCCACAGCACGATCTGGTCCATGCACACCCTGCCCACCTGCGGGTACCACTGCCCGCCGATGGTGGCTCCGAAGTGGTCCTGCCACGAGCGGCCCACCCCGTCCGCGTACCCCACCGGGACGAGCGCCGTGTACCCGTCCTCCGGCGCCTGCCAGGTCAGGCCGTAGCTCACGGACTCGCCGCGCGCGATCGGCTTGACCGCCACCACGCGGGCCGCCCACGTCATCGCGGGCCGCAGCCCGTGGGTCTGGCCCGGCACCGGTTCATCGCCGTACAAGCTCAGCCCCGGGCGTACTTGCTCGCAGTGCGCCTCCGGGCAGGTCCACAGGGCCGGCGAGTTTGCAATGTGGTTGACCCGCGGGTCCAGGCCCGCCGCCCGCGCCTGCGCCTGGGCGCGGGCAAACGCGGCGAGCTGTTCCGCGGTAAACGGGTTGCCCGGGTCGTCCGCGCAGGCCAGGTGGCTCATCACGCCGACGACGCGGATCGCTCCTTCCTCCTCGGCGCACGCCGCCCGCGCGAATGCCTCTGGCCACGCGTCCTCGTCCAGCCCAGAGCGGTTCATGCCGGTGTCCACGATGAGGTGGACGCGGGTGGGGGTGGGAGTCGCGGGGGCGTCGATAAGCATGCCCAGGTGCGCAAGTGAGGGGACGCCGACCTCGATCCCGGCGGGGATCTCCTCGCCTGGGGTCCACAGCCAGGCCAGGACCGGCTTGTCGGTGAGCTGGGCGACCTGGCGGGCCTCGGCGAACGTGGCGACGCCGAACGCATCCGCGCCGTTGCGGTCCATCACCGGCACGCAGCGCTGCACGCCATGGTTGTACGCGTCCGCCTTCACCACGCACATCAGGCGCGCGGGACCCGCCTGTGCTGCGAGGACGCGGGTGTTGTGCGCGATGGCATCAAGATCGATGCGGGTGACCAGCGGTTGCGGACGTGTTGGGTTCATGCACGCTATTGTGCACCACTCGCGACCGGTTTAAAGCAAGTGCAGGACGCCGAGCAGGATGAGCAAGGCGGACACCGCCCACGTCGCGGCCAGGGTCACAGTGTGGGGGTTCGAGCGCGCCCACGCAAACCCGCGGCCCGCCAGACTCTCCGGGCGGGCGCGGACCCAGCCGACCAGCAGCGCGGACAGGGTTGGCAGCGACAGGGCCACGGTGGCGTAGAGGACCAGCGACGTGTAGCGGATCTCCGGCGGAATGCCCGCAGTGGAGAGCAGGGCCAGCCCGCCATAAAATGGCATCGAGGTGGCTGATTGCACCACACCGAGGATGAAGCCGGTGACCACCGTCAGGGCGTTTGGTTTGCGGAGCGTTTTCAAGATGGCGTCGATAAGCTTGCTGTTGTCTCCGCCCTTCAGCGCGAGCACCGCGGTCGCCAAGCCTGTGACCAGGAGGAGCACGCCGAAGATAGGGCCGTCGACGAAATCGTGGACGAGGGGTCCGAGGCCGTCGAAAATAGCGAGCATGAGCAGGGCGAGGCTAGCCACTCCCAGCCAATCGCCCGCGATGAGCAGCGCCGTGATGGCTGCGTAGGTGCGGCTGTGGCGGGGCACCATGATGCCTACCGCCACGATGACGCCGATAAGCAGTAGGTTCACCGAATCGACGAATGCGAGCGAGAGTGCGCCGAGCATCCTGCCACCTCCTATCGTTCCCGGCTCACCCTAGCGGAAACGACGCGCGGGGCCGAAGCCGTGGACTGCGCACGTACGACGCGCTGCTCGAGTACCATTGTCGGCGTGTCTGCGAAGTTGAAGAATCTTTCCGAACTGTCCAAGCGCGGCCCGCACCGCGTCCTCGAGGGCGACCTGGGCTACACCGGCCTGCCCGGCAAGGTGTACGCGCCGGTGGAAGGCAAGGACCTGCCCGCCGTCGCCTTCGGGCACGACTGGACCAAGAAGGTCGGCGACTACCACCGCTTCCTGCGCCACCTGGCCAGCTGGGGCATCGTCGTCGCCGCGCCGAACACGGAAACGGGGCTGGCACCCGACCACCGCGGCTTCGCCGCCGACCTCGAAACGGCGCTGCAGATCTGCGCGGGCGTGCGCCTGGGCAACGGCAACATTACGGTCTCCTCCGGCAAGCTCGGCATGGTCGGCCACGGCATGGGCGGCGGCGCCGCGGTGCTCGCCTCCGTGGACAACCCGCAGGTCCGCGCCGTTGCGTCGATCTACCCCGCAAACGTGGCTCCCTCCTCCACGGAGGCGGCGCGCTCCACGTTCGTGCCCGCGATGATCATCGGCCCGGGCCCCGAGGGCGACGCACTGTTTGATCCGGGCAACCCCGCGAAGCTGGCCTACAACTGGGCCGGTGACGCGTGCTACCGCACCATCAAGAAGGGCGACCAGCAGGAGTTTTCCGAGGACGGCCTGCTCAAGCGCGTCCTCGGGTTGGGCAAGTCCAACCGCAGCATCCAGGAGACCGCGCGCGGTCTGGTCACCGGGTTCCTCCTGCACCAGCTCGGCGAGGAGAACAAGTACTCCGCCTACTCCGACCCGGAGGCCGCGGGTGGCAGCGTGAAGTCGCTGGTGGGCGACGAACTCGCGGAGGCCGCCGGGCTGAGCCGCGACGACAGCGGGTTTTCGCTGTTCTAGGCGCGTACTAGGCCCGTTTTAGGCACGTTTTAGGCGCAGCCTCGCGATCATCCCTACCGTGGGCGCCTCCCGTTCGGTGGCTCGCGGCGCAGCACCGCCCGGATCGGCTTCTGCCCGTCCTCCGGCGGTTGTAGCAGCTTGGATGTCTTGAGCGGGTAGCTGTACTCTCCGCGCGGCACGACCAGCGGTGGCTTGTTCGGGTTCGCCTGCGCCATCGCGTGGTACTTCGCGGTCTGCGCCATTTTGCGCTGGTTGTCTCTGAGCATGGCCTCGAAATCCAGCATGCGCTTCTGGGTGCGTCGCCGGTACTGCTCGGCAAACTCTGCGAAATCCATCACCATTCCCCTGTCTTCTTGATTGTCCACGGCTCATGCGCTACCTGCGCTGGCTGCTCGGTGTGTTCAGGCTCTGCTGTGTGTTCAGTTTGTCCTTCGTGCTGCTCCGGTTGCGGTTCGGCGCCCGGGTCAGTGGCAGACGGTGGCTCGGGAGCCTGGGCCGCTTCGGTCGGCGCGTCCTCCAGGTGCGCGACCTTCTCCGGCGGCGGGGCCGGCTCCTCCACCTGCGCAAGCTCAGGTGGCGGCGGGATCACGCCGTCCTCGGGCACCGGTTCGGGCTCGGGCTCCGACGTCGGTTCAGGCTCTGGCTCGGGCACCGGCTCTGGCTCTGGCTCCGTGACTTCGTGCGTACAGCACTCCGCCCCGGGGCACTCCGCCACCGCGTCGAGCGAGGCCGCAAAACAGTCGAGCCCTTCGAGTACCGCCGCGGCGCCGACCTGCACCAACGTGCCGACCCACGCAGAGGAATCCGAGGAAACCTGCTGCACCGGGGGCTGGAACTGCGACACCGTCTCACAGTCCACCGCCTCAAGCCCCGCGTTGACGGCGCCGTCGAGCGCGTAGTTGAAGTTCACCTCAATATTCATCGGCGGCATCTGCGGCGCCACAGGCTGCGGCGCCTGCGGGAACACCCCCGCGCCAGCGCCCAACGCGGCGGACGCCGCCGACGTCGCGGCCTGTGACGCGGAGAGGCTCATTGCGCCCCCGCCCACCGGAGCGGGGCGCTCAACGCACCTCGACTCGAAGCGGGGGCACTCGCGCTGAGCCGGGGGCTCCGGTACCGGTGCCGGCGCGGGGTCCGGTGCGACAGCCGGCGGCGCCACAGGCTGCGGCGCCGGCTTCGGGGAGGGAGCCTGAACCGGTTCCGCGCACTGCGCAGCAACCGTCCCGGCCGCGCCCGCGCCCACGCCTCCCGCCGCGCCCGCGTCACAGGCACCGCCGCCGTACTCCACCTCGGGTGCCGGCTGCCGCTCAGCGACCTGCTCCACGCACTTCGCAATCGTGTCCAGGCAGTCCTCGATCACGCAGTTGCGGTCCGACGCGGTCGCATTCGCCTGCGTGAGCGCACCAATCGCCACGTCAATGACCTGGTCGGTGAGCTGCGGGAACCCGAACTTCACAATCATCTCCAGCATGGTGCACACCGGGGAGAGCATCTCCTGCATCGCAATGTCGCCCGTCGCGCACACGTCCTCGATGGCCTTGCAGCACTCCTCGATCTGCCCGCCGACCTCATCGACCTGCGTGAAGTGCTCGGCTTCCCGCTCGGCGTCCGAGGACTCACGCGCGGTGATGCCCACTTCGTCGAACCAGGGCCCGCAGATCGGCTCGCCTGTGGGACCGCGGCCGCCGCCGGGAGGTCCGAAGATGTCAGTCCCCAGGCTCCCGCCCGCGCTCACACTGCCCGTGCCACCGCACCGGCCGCGCAGCTGCGCACCCGTCTGCGCGAACTGGCTAAGGTTCTGGCCTCGCAACCTGTCGATGCTGCAGAGGAGCTCGTTCGCCATCCCCTGCGCGGTCGCACGTTTGCTTGACGACGCCACCGGCGCCGCCAAAATCAGCGACATCATCCGCTGCACTTCTGCCTCCACCGCCGTCACGAGAGCACCTCCCCGGCGCTAATCCCCGGCCCAAAGCCGGACGCGTTGCCCTCGTCCGTGCGCGCCACGTCGGAGGCGAGCTGCATGATGCGTTCCCAGTTGTGTGTGCGGGTGCGTAAGTAGGCGGACGTGGTGGCGTCGATAAGCTCGAGCGCCGCCGCTATCCGCGCCCCCTGACTCGCAAACCCCTGGCCAAAGCTCGCGGGCTCAACCCGCGCGGGATGCGCCGCGATGGCCTCCCCCGCCGCCTCGTACGCGCCGATGGCTTGCGTGTAATGCTCGCGAACCGCCTCAACATCGACGTCGACGCCGTGCTGCGATGCGCTCATTGTTCCACCCCCATGATGTCCCCCGACCCGCGTGCGCGGGCCGCTGTTTTTGTTGTCCCCTTATTAGACGCAGCTACACCCCCTCCGGTTCCCTCTCCCCGGAAACTTTTTCAAACCCCCTGTTTCCGGGGGCGGGAACCGACTGCGCGGGACGCCTGCTCGCAGACTACACGGCCGCGACCACGGCGGCGAGGCGACCGGCCACCTCGCGTGCGTGCTTCTCGTCCGAAGCCTCCACCATCACGCGGAAGATCTCCTCGGTGCCGGAGGCGCGCAGCAGGACGCGGCCCTGGTCTCCCAGCTCCGCCTCTGCGGCTTCCTTCGCGGCGATGACCTCCGGGTCCTTGAGAATGGCGGACTTATCCGACACCGGCACGTTGATCAGCTGCTGCGGCAGCACCTGCATCACCTGCGCCAGCTCGGCGAGTGTCTTGCCGGTCTCCGCCATGCGCGCCATGAGCAGCAGGCCGGACAGGGTGCCGTCGCCGGTGGTGGCGTGGGCCGGGACGACGATGTGGCCCGACTGCTCGCCGCCGAGCGAGAAGCCGCTGCGGTTGAGCGCCTCGAGCACGTAGCGGTCGCCCACCGCGGTCTCCTCGACGGCGATGCCCTCGCGCTGCATCGCAAGCTTCAGGCCAAGGTTGCTCATCACGGTGGCAACGAGGGTGTTGTCCGCCAGGGAGCTGCGCTCCTTCATGCCGGTGGCCAGGATGGCCATGATCTGGTCGCCGTCGACAATGTTGCCCTCCGCATCCACGGCCAGGCAGCGGTCCGCGTCGCCGTCGTGCGCCAGCCCGATGTCTGCGCCGTGCTCAACCACGGCCTTCTGGATCTGATCCATGTGGGTCGAGCCGGAGCCGTCATTAATGTTGAAGGCGTTCGGAGCGTTGTGGATCGCGGTCACTTCGGCGCCCGCGGCCTCGTACGCCTTCGGGGCGACTTCCGACGCCGCGCCATTGGCACAGTCCACCACGACCTTAATACCGCTGAGGTCGGTGGTCATCGCCTCGGCGAGGTGCGCGAGGTAGCGCTCCTGCGCGTCCGGCGCCTCCTCGATCACGCGGCCGATGCCTGTGCCGGTGGGGCCGGTCTCCTCCAGCGTGGCCATGGTCCGCTCGATCTCGTCCTCAACGTCGTCCGGCAGCTTCTTGCCACCCGCGGAGAAGAACTTGATGCCGTTGTCCGGCATCGGGTTGTGGGACGCGGAAATCATCACGCCGATGTCCGCGCCGTAATCATCAGTCAGGAACGCCAGGCCCGGCGTAGGAATCACGCCGACGCGGAGCACGTCCACGCCTTTCGACGCCATCCCCGCCGCCATGGCCGCCGCCAGCATTTCGCCGGAGACGCGCGGGTCACGCCCAATCAGGGCGGTCGGGCGGCGCTTGGTGGAGCGCCGGTCGCGCGTCAGCACGGTCGCGGCCGCCGCGCCAAGTTTCATTGCCAGGGACGCCGTGAGCTTCTCGTTTGCAAGTCCACGGACGCCGTCAGTTCCAAACATTCGAGTCATACGGACAATTATGCAGCACACCCCGGCGGCGCACAGGTGCGGGGCCTGCCCGAGCCCCCCACCAACGACAAAACGCCGCCACCCCAGGTGAACGGGGCGACGGCGTAAAGCCTTGCAGTAATGGAAGCGATTAACGCTTGGAGTACTGCGGTGCGCGACGGGCCTTGTGCAGACCTGCCTTCTTGCGCTCGACGGCACGTGCGTCACGGGTGAGCAGGCCAGCCTTCTTCAGGGTCGGGCGCTCAGCCGGGTTGTACACGTTGAGTGCGCGGGCGATGGCCAGACGCAGTGCGCCTGCCTGGCCGGTCGGGCCACCACCGTTGAGGTTGGCTTTGATGTTGAACTGGCCTTCGCGCTCGAGCAGCGTCAGCGGCAGGAGGATGTCCTGCTGGTGCAGCTTGTTCGGGAAGTACTCCTCGAACTCGCGGCCGTTGACGGTGATCTTGCCCTCGCCCTCGGTCACGGTGATGCGAGCGATTGCGCGCTTACGGCGACCGACGGTCTGGATCGGACCCTCGTGCAGGTTCACCGGCTCGGCGACGGTATCCTCGGACTCGTCAACCTCGGGCGCAACTGCGTCGCCGATGGTGTAGTTGAATTCCTCGGTTGCGGCGGTGGCGGCGTCGATGTCGCCAGCGTCTGCAACGTTGTTCTCTGCGTTGGTGTTCGGCTCGGTCATTACTGTGCCACCTGCTTAAACTCGTAGGTTTCCGGCTTCTGCGCAGCGTACGGGTGCTCGTCGCCGACGAAGACGTGAAGCTTCTTGATGGACTGACGGGAAAGCTTGTTGTGCGGCATCATGCCCTTCACAGCTTCCTCGATCACGCGGTCCGGACGCTCGTCCAGGGCGCGGCCCAGGGTCATGGACTTCAGACCACCCGGGTAACCGGAGTGGCGGTAGCGCATCTCACGATCGCGCTTGTTCGAGGAGATGTGGATCTTGTCGGCGTTGATCACGATGACGTGATCGCCGGTGTCAACGTTCGGTGCGAACTGCGGCTTGTGCTTGCCACGCAGGATGTCCGCTGCGGTGGAAGCGAGCTTGCCCAGCACCACGTCGGTTGCGTCGATGACGTACCACTTACGGGTAATGTCACCGCTCTTCGGGTGGTAAGTAGACATGCATGACTCCTTAAAGTCTGTCTAGATGGCTGCCGGCCATACTTCGGTGCCCGCGCCCCCAACGGCGGCCGGTGGAGACCCGATGGGCGCGTCGCCGGTTCAAACCGGCAGGACACACAGGGGTATAACCATACGCGATACTCGCCCTTACTCCAAAACAGCGAAGCGCCGCCGCAGGATCCCCCAATCCCACGGCGGCGCTCACGTTTCCCCCTGTATTGATTCCCCCGAATCTTCCCCCGAGACCCCCTGTTAGCCCCAGCTGTTTGCTGCGGCGTTGTTAACGGCGCTCATGGTGTTGTTGCCGTCCTCGACGGTGTTGGCGATCTGATTGAGGATCTCGTTGAGATCCGCCGCCGCCTGATCCCACTTGGCCTGGTGCGCCATGTAGCTGGTCGCGGCCTCGCCTTCCCAGGTCGCCGTCATCGGACGGATGACCTCCTTGAGCTCGTTGAGCTGGCCGTTGATGGTGGCGGCGGAGGTGCGGATGTCCTGGGCGGTGCTGCCGATCTGGCCAAAGTCGTACTTGATGTGCATGTCAGTGGTGTCCTTTCGGTGAGGTGTGAGTTGTGGTTACAGCGCCAGTCCCGCGGAGCCGGACAGCTGGTCCAGGCTCTCGGTGGTGGTCACGTCGGTGTTCTCGTAGTGCTTGGCGTTGTCGCGGATGTTGTGCGAGATGTCCGTCAGCGCCTCGGTGAGTCGGCGCTGGGCGTCGTCATAACGCATCATCAAGCCGTCGAAGCTGCGCTGCGCGCTGCCCTGCCAGAACGTGCGGACGGACTCGGCGACCCCCTGGATCCGGTCGATCTCGCGGTTGACGTCCGCGTTGACGGAGTCAGCGTGGTCTGCCGTGGAGCGCATCACATCGGCTTCAGTCTGAAAGTTGCTCATGGTTCCCCCTCGTATCAAGAGTGTCTGGTTGGCAAACAGTCACTGTGTTGTGCTGTTCATATATTGGACGTAAAAAGATGCCCGTCGGTTCCCTCGGTTGAGAAAAAAGTTTTCTACCCTTCCAAGGCAACCACCCCTTTATCCGCATCTACCTGCACGTTTCCCCCGTCAAAGCGCGCAGAATTCATTGCCATCGCGCACGTCGCTTCCTGGATCTGCGTCGGTACTTCGCGCGTGTGGCACCCCACCGAGAGCTGCACGTTGCCCTCGGGCCAGGTCTTCCACAGCGCCTGCGAGCCGTCCGCCGCCCGCTCCAGGTAAGTCACTGCGTACCCGTCGGTGGTGACCAGCTCGACGTCGTCGTCAAGCGCAATATCTTTGCGCAGCTGCTCCGCAAGCGTCTCCGGGGGCAGGTTGAACCGATCGTCCACGCTCAGCTGCAACCGGAAGTTCGGGTCGGGCCCGACCGCGCGCCACATGTCGCCGTCCTGCTCCAACGTAAACCCGGCGGGCAGCTCGACGCTCAGACCGTCCTGCTCAATCACTTCGGGCGCAGGGGCTTCATGCTTATCGACGCCCCCTCCCCCTGTACCATCCACCCCGGTCTCCCCAAACAAGCCCCGGACGGTGAGCCATACCGCCACGGCGCACGCGAGCACAACCACCCCGACGACGCCGGCGAGGACCCACGTGCCGCGGCGATCCGTGTCCGGTGCCAGCTCGCCCGCAAGCCCCTGCTCCGGCTGTGGTCGCCGCACCGGCGAAGGCCGCGCCGGGTACGCCTCGGCGGGCCCGATGCCGTCGGGCTCCTCCCGGAGCCGGTGCCGCGGCTCTGGCGCTGCGCTAGCCTGCTCAGGCTCGTGAGCGTCGCTGCGCTCCCATTCGTCCGTGGCGAGTTCGCCGGTGAGGTGGACGTCGTAATCCGCGAGCGCTTGGTCCACCGCGTGGATCACAGACTCCTGGGCCACGAGGTGCACGTGCGCCCCGCCCGGGTCGGGCCCGAAGATGCTGCGCACGTTGCGCGCCACCTCGGCGGGGCTCGGCGCATCCAGGCGGTGCAGGTTTGCCGCGCCGGAAAAGGTGGTGGCCTGTTTCGTGATGACCACGCGCAGCGTCGGCGTGTCTTGAGAAGTAAAGGTACTGGTCATAGGTGTTCTCCTTCCTCATACGGGGCACACAGCTGCACCGTGCCCACCGTGGTCCCGGCCTGCACCAGCGTCGCCCGCCCCGGGGCCTGCGGCGTCGGCTTCACGCCGAACAAGGCGCCCTCGTCGCGGGTGCCGTCCATCACCAGCACATCCGGGTGCACGTCCTTCATCGCGCCGAGGAAGCCGCCGAACAGGGCTCGCGAAACGCCGCCGAACTTGCGGGCGGCCACCACGTGCAGGCCGATGTCCCGGGCGTGCGGAAGCAGCGCTACGACGTCGCGCAAGTGCTCGTCGCCGACGAGCTCCAGGTCGTCGATGACCAGGTAGATGTCCGGCCCGGACCACCAGGAGCGCTGCGCCAGCTGCACCTGTGTGACGTCCGCGCCGGGCAGGCGGGACCGCATCGTGGTCACCAGCGCCTTGGTCGCGTCCGCGATCGCCGTCGACGAGGCCGCGTACGCCGCCGTCATCTCGTCCGACGCGCGGCCCAGGTGGGCCCGGCGCGGGTCGCAGATGACCATGCGCGCCTGCTCGCGGTCCATCGCCTCGATCGCGGTGATCGCGCTGGCAATCACGGTGGACTTGCCCGACCCGCCCGCGCCGATGGCCAGGACGTGGCCCGACTCGCAGCGCACCGGTGCCAGGTGCGGTCCGCCGATGCCGAGGGGGATTGTGGGTGGAGTGGGCGTGGCGTCGTTAAGCAATGCCCCTGTGGTGACGTGGGCGGGCAGGACCTTGAGCCTGGGGACCGGCGTTTGGTCAGCGGCCTGGGCGGCAATGTGCGCGAGGTCCTGCGTGTTCGCGCGGGCGAGCAGCATGTGCTTGCCGCCGGGCGTGAGTCCGTGTCCGGGCTTGGCGGGCAGCTTTTGTTGGAGTTTGCGGTCAATGAGCGAGTCCATCGGCTCGGTCAAGTGCAGCTCGTAACGGGTGCCAATGAGGTCGCGCACGTTTGGGCGGATCGCGTTCCAGCGCTGCGTCGTGACCATAAGGTGCACGCCCGCGGCCGGCCCCTCCGAGGCGATGCGCGCGAGCGGCTCCTTGAGGTCCTCAAACTTGGAGTCCGGCGCGGTGAGCGTGTGCCAGCCGTCGATGAGCAGGATGGTCTCGCGCGCGGGGCGCATGCTTGCCGACGCCACCTCGATCACCCCCGTCACCTCATCCACCACGCGGCGCACGCGCTCCTCGTCGCTGCGCAGCGCCACCCCCGCGACGTGCGGCAGGCGCTCCAGGTCGTCGAGGCCGCCGCTGCCCGCGTCGATTCCGTAGACCGCCAGCTCCTCGGTGGTGTGGTGCAGGCAGAGGGCGGCCACGATGGTGCGCAGCGCCGACGACTTCCCGGTCTGCGGCCCACCAGCGATCGCGATGTGCCCGCCGGAGACGGAGAGGTCCACCATGAGCGGGTCTTGGCGTTGGCGGTAGGGGTCGTCGATAAGCCCGGCGGGTGCCCGGAGCCGTTCCGCGCCGGCCCCGCTGACGGTGTGGAGCTCCAGCGCGTCCGGCAGCGGCGGCAGCCACACCTGGTGCGCGCGCATCCCCGCCGCATCCGCGAGTTCGCGGGCCCGCTGCACCACCGCGTCCAGCGTGGTCGTCGAGGCGTCCGTGTCCACCTTCGTCTGCGCCTCCAGCGCGGGAGGCTCCCAGCCCTCGAACAGGCGCACCGCCGGTGCCTCCGCCGACGCCCCCTCCACGACTCGCCTGGTCAGCGGGCCAGACACGTAGGAGGCGCGGAACCGGACCAGATCGGGCGAGCCCGCCTTGAGGAATCCGGACCCGGGCTCGCCCGGCAGCTCGTAGGCATCCGGCACGCCCAGGACCTGGCGGGACTCGCCCGCGCTAAACGTCTTCAGGCCGATGCGGTACGACAGGTGCGAATCCAACCCGCGCAGCTTGCCCTCGTCCAGCCGCTGGGAGGCCAGCAGCAGGTGCACGCCGAGCGAGCGGCCCAGCCTGCCCACCGCCACGAACAGGTCAGCAAAGTGGGGGTGCTGCGTGAGCAGCTCGGAGAACTCGTCCACGATGATCACCAGCGTCGGCAGCGGGTCCAGCGCCTCTCCGCGCAGGCGGGCCGCAGTGTAGTCGGTGATGTTGGCAAAGTTCCCGGCGGTACGCAGCAGCTCCTGGCGTCGATTCATCTCCCCTGAGATGGCGTCGTACATGCGCTCCACCAGCACGGCTTCATCTTCCAGGTTGGTGATCACCGCGGATGTGTGCGGCAAGGCGTCACAGCCCAGGAAGGTCGCGCCACCCTTGAAGTCCACGAGCACCAGGTTCAGCTCATCAGGCGAATGGGTGGCGGCGAGGGCGGCGACCAAGCTCCGCAGCATCTCCGACTTACCGCTGCCCGTCGCGCCGATGCACAGCCCGTGCGGGCCCATGCCGCCGTGCGCCGCCTCCTTGAGGTCCAGGTACACCGCCTGCCCGTCCGGCGTGGCCCCAATCGGCACCGTCAGCCGCTGCCGGGTCCCTTCCCGGCCCGGCCACATGGTGTGCATATCCAGCGTCTGCACGTCGTCATAGCCCAGCATGGCCAGCAGGTCCCCGCCCGTCTTGCGCGCCCCGGTGCCGTCCTCGGGCCGGCGGTAAAACGCCAGGTGGCGGGCGATGATCTGCGCCTCCTCGTCCGCGAACCGGTCGGGCGTGCCGAGATGCTCGGAGCCAGATTCCGTCATCGCCGTCAGCGTGTCCTCGCACACAACGTGAAAGGCGTGCTCGTCCACAAACGCGTCCGCGTCTGGGTGCACCGTGATCACGCAGTCCGCGGCCTGGGCAGTCTGGGCTATCGACGCCGCGTGCCCCCGCTGCCCCGCTCCCTCCGGCTCCGCCTGCGCATCGAGGACCGCGACGCGAAACTCCGCCTGCTCCGGCTCCCTGGTGTGCGGCAGCCACTTCGCCCACCGCATCCCGGAATGTTCC
The DNA here is from genome assembly GCF_007786415.1 of Corynebacterium sp. NML180780. Lineage (NCBI taxonomy): Bacteria > Bacillati > Actinomycetota > Actinomycetes > Mycobacteriales > Corynebacteriaceae > Corynebacterium > Corynebacterium sp. NML180780. The sequence goes on from NZ_VNKN01000001.1 coordinate 131,380, forward strand.
AGGTCCAGCCCTACCAGCTCCGGGCCGTGGAAGAACGCCAGCTGGGACACGATCGCGCGAGCCACCTCGCGGGCGCGCGGGCCCGCCAGCGTCACCGAAGGAAACGCGGCGAGCTGCACCACGATCGGCATGCCCGCCACAGTGTTCACCGCCGCGACGGCACGTCGCAGGCTCACCGCGCACACCGGATCCAAGTCCTCGGGCGAGCCCGGGTCTTCCACCTCAACCGGCGTGCACAGCGCCATGTTGCCGGTGCCCAGCCGCACCTGCAGCGCCTCCGGGCTCGCGGCGGTGCGCTCCCACACCCGGTAGGTGGGCACGCCCGTGAGCAGTAGCGCGGGCTCCGGGTGCACGTAGGTGAAGTGCTCGCGCTGCTGGACCGCATTGGTGCGCGCCCGACGCGTCAGCGCGTCAAGGTGGCGCAGATAAACGCGCCGCGTTTCGTCCATATCGCCCTGCTGCTCCTGCGGTTGGAACATGGCGAGCAACCCGAACGCCATCATGAGCGGGAAGATGAGCATCATCGGCCCCACGGCGCGCCCCGATAGCATCATCAGCGCCATCACCGCGCCGACCGCCACCATCATGATCACGGGCATAAGAATGCGCAGCATGGGCATCGGCTGCTGCTTCTGCGCCTGCGGCACGGCCTCGGCGTGCAGCGCGCCAGCCGGCAGCGCAGGCGCCTCCCCCAGCTGCGTCGGCGCTGGCGCGAGCACCGGGTTCTGGTCGACTCCGAGCACGGGACGAATCCCCCCCCTATCGTTGCTGGCCACAGCCGCTGGTTCCCCCGAACCAGCCCCCGAGCTGTGGACGTGCCCGGCAGTTTACGCCATACTTGGCACCACCGCGCGGCAAATGGGGGTCCGCGCCAGATTCACGGGGGTTTATACCTTGGTAGCCACGTCCGCGCACCACATCGTGCGCATGACCGTCCGCGTCAGCGCCGTCTCGTTCCACCGCGACATCGACCTGACGCTTCCCACCTCGTCCACCTTCGCGGAGATCCTCCCGGAACTCGCCACGTTTGTGGAGCTGCCGCGCATCCATCGCCCGTGGGAGGCGACCACCGTCGGCGGCGAGCCCCTGGACATGGTGACGCCGCTGCACAAGCTGAAGCTTCGCGACGGCAGCGTCGCCGTCCTCCGACCCCAAGAGGTCACCGAACCGCCCATGGTGCGCGACGCCGCGGAGTCCCTCGACGTGGCCGCCGCCGGTGCCCGGGATACGCGCGGGCTGAGCGTGTTCGCCTCCTTCGCCGGCTGCGCCGGGCTCGCCGTGGTGGCTGGCATGTTCGTATCCACCCCAGTCGCGCTCGGGCTGGGCGTGCTCGCCCTGTTCGCCCTCTCCATGGGCTCCGGTTCGCGGTCCCTGTTCGCACCGCTTCCCGTGCTCGCCGGTGCCGCCGTCGCCCTCTGGGTGGCGGGCGAGCCCGCGCAGTGGGGCGGTGCTGCCGACCCGGCGCTGGGGGTGCTTGCCGGTGCCGCCACCGCGTGCGTGCTGCTCGTCGGCGGCGCCGTCACCGGGCTGGCCGCCACCTTCCCGGCGACGCTCACCGCCGCGCTGGCCGTGCTGCTCAGCGCGGGGGCGTGCGGCGCGTGGTTGCCCGCGCGCCACGCGCCCGCGGCGCTCGCCGTCCTCGCCTGCCTCATCGCAGTGCTTTCCACGCCCGCCATCGCCACCCGCGCCGCCGGGCTGAAGGTGCCGCGCGTGCCCACCGCCGGCGAAACGTTCACCACCGCGGACGGGTACCAGGTGGACGTCGATAAGCGAAGTGCCCGTGCTGTGACCATCGTTGCCGCGGTCTCCTGCGCGGTGGCGGCCTGCCTGGTGCCGTCGATACTCGCGACCGTGTGGGACGGCGGGGCCTGGCCGTTCGCCTTCGCGGTGTGCACCGCGGGCGCGCTGGCCATCTACGCGGGGCGCAATCACTACCCGGTGCCGCGGGCCGCGCTCACCGCCGCGGCGCTCGGGGCGGTGCTGGCCTGCGCGGTCGCCGTCGCACGCAGTGCCCACCCGCATCCGGTGTGCATCGCGCTCGCCGTGTTGTTGTCACTGGTGGCAGCGACGGCGAGCCTGTGGATCCCGCGCGTGCCCGAGCTCGAGCCGACCACCGTCGTGTGGTTCGAGCGTGCCGAAACCGCGGCCATCATTGCGGCGATCCCGCTGGCCGTGCATCTGACCGGCGCGTTTTCCATGATTCGGGGGCTGTGACCGATGCGCCGCATCAGTTGGGCCGCGGGGGTCGCGCTCTGTGTCGCCACCCCGGTGACGTTTGTCCCGCCTGCACACGCCCAGGACTATGACTGCACGGTTCCCGTCCACGCACCCCCGCCTCCCGCGCGCACCGCGGACGAACGCGCGCGGCTCGATGCGACCGATCCGCTGGCCAAAGCACACGCATTTGCCACCGGGCGCGGGGTGCGCGTGGCCGTCATCGACACCGGCGTGCACCCACACCCGCAGCTGGACCAGCTGCGGCCGGGCCGCGACTTTGTAGACCGCGACGCCCCCGACCCGCTTCGCGACTGCGACTCGCACGGCACCGTCGTCGCCGGCATCATCGCCGGAACGGAGCTGGGTGTGGCGCCCGACGCCGAGCTCATCTCCATCCGGCAGACCTCCGCGCACTACCGCGACCACGCGCAGGAGGGCGAGGACCCCACCGCGGGATCGCTCGCTACGCTAGCCAGCGCCATCCACAACGCCATCGACGAAGGCGCCCACATCATCAACGCCTCTGTCGTATCTTGCCAACCGCCGGAGCTCGCGGCGCGCATCGACACCGGCCCGCTCGACGCCGCACTCGCCCGCGCCGAAGCCGAAGGTGTGCTCGTTGTCGCCGCCGCCGGCAACGAATCCGGCGAGTGCAAGCAGGGCTTCGCCGTCTACCCCGCGCACTCGCCCACCGTGCTCGCCGTCAGCGCGCGCGACACCGCCCACGACCTGGCGGGATACTCCATCCGCATCCCGGGCCCCGCGCTCTCCGCGGCGGGCACGGTCCCGCTGGCGCTGTCCTCCGATGGCACCGGCTTTGCCACCGGCACCCTGGGAAGCAACGGCCCCGCCCCCTACGCAGGCACCAGCTTCGCCGCCCCCGCCGTCACCGGTGCCGCGGCCCTACTAAAGCAGCGCCACCCGCACCTGGGCCCCGCCGAGCTGCGCGCACACCTCTACGCCGCATCCCAGCCCAGTGGCGGCGCACTCGACCCGTACGCCGCCGTGACCCAGCTCGAGCCTCAATCGCTTCTCGACGCCCCACCACTCACCCTCACCCCCACCACCGAACACACCTCACCGTCCGTCGGCCGGCTGGGCCAAGTCCTCCTCGCCGCTTCCCTACTGCTCATCGCGCTGGTTGGGGTGGCGCGGCTGCGTGGGCTTCGTGGGATGCGGCGGCAGCGTAACTAGCTGGTCGGGCTGAGGCGGGTCGGGGTGCTGGTTTTAGGCCGAATCCACTCTGCCACCGCAGAGTAAGAAGCTGCTTGCTAGTAGGTCGCTGTCAGCGCGGCCTCGCGAGTAAGCCGCTCGCCCGCCGGCAGCAGCTGCACGATCGACCACGGCACCTGCTCGGTCCGCGCAACGCCCACGGTCTCCAGCGTGCCCGCGTCGGGCGCCTCGTAGCGCAGCCCGGTTTGGTCCACAACGTGGTAGCCGTGCCCGGTGTCCACGGCCACCGCACCACTCGGGAGACCCGCGAAGCGGGTGGCAGGGCCCTCACCGGACAGCAACACACTCCCCTCGAGCGCTTCGCTCGCAAGCAGGTGAGCGGCCCCACCGCTTTCGGTGGCGCAGGTCGCAAGCGCTCCATCAGCGGCATCAGAGCTATCTACCCCGGCAACCGCGCCCGCCGGGTCGAGGAATCGCACCAGGCGCCCGGGCAGGCGGATGTCCACCGCGGGCTCGGCGTCGGGCCGGTCGGCGACTGCTTGGGGTGTGAGTTCGGAGGGGATGGCGCCGGCGTCGATAAGCATTTGCGCCTGGGCGCTGGTGATTTCCTGCACGCCGCGGGAGGTGTCCGCCCAGTCGCTGGTGCCGGTGCGGATCACGCGCGGCAGTGGGTTGGGTAGGGCGAACGGCGGGTGCTCGCGGAGCGCGCCGAGGACCGGGGCTGGCGGGCGCCAGCGCGGGGTGGTGGCGTCGATGCCGAGCCCGCGGCGGATCACGCGGCCTTCCGGCGTGGCCGGCGGCGGCAACTGCGTGCGGCCGTCGCGGGTGACCAGCCATTCGCGGCCATCGGCTTCGGCGAGGAGCGCGGTGTCCTCGGCAAGCAGGGGCGCCTGCGCGGGCACGGCGAGCACCACGACGGCGTCGCCGGGCGCGGTGCACGCCGCCCAGTGCGTGTCCTCGGCGTCCTCTGGGGCGAACACGGACGGCGCGACCCCGATCCCCACCGGCACGCCCCGGGCAAGCGCGGCCAGGTGCTCGTCGCCTGCACGCACCGGCTCCTCCGGCGCTCCCACGATCAGGCGGGCCGAGGTTAGGTTGGTCACCGGGTGCACGGTGTCGTCCACGCGCGCAAACAGGCTGCCGTCCGCAGCACGGATCACCGCCGCCTCGCCTGGGTCCGGGTTCGGACGCATCCACGCAAACAGCCCCATCACGCCCGAGATCATCAGCACCGCCACCAGGCCGAAGATCATCGCGCGGCGGCGCGAGGACAGCGGGTCGTGGATCATGCGGATGTCGCCAAGAATCAGGCCGTGCTCCACCCTGCGCCGCAGGAACCGGTGGCCGGACACCTGCGTCTTTGTCGTTGGCAGCAAACGCGCCATGTGTGCATCCCCCTCAAGCAGTCTGAACCCGGCTCCCCCGAACCGGACCGCTTCAGGCTACTGCAAAGGCGCTGTCCCCGCAGCATAACCCGCCCCGCCATTCGCGGGCTCGAGCTGGTAGAGCGTGTCGGAGCCGTGCTCGTGGGCGTCGTTAATCATGCCCTCGAGCTCAGCGCGGGAGAACTGCTCGTTGACAGCAAAGATCACCACATCGCCCTTGCGGTAGACGGGCGTGAGGCCGCGCGAGGTCCAGAAGCCGCGCTGCATCTGCAGGCGCTCCAGCTGGATCGGCCAAAACGCGCCCGGGCTGAGCATGTAAAACTTGATGTTCAGCGCCTCCGCGCCCTCGTCCACAATGTTCTTCGCGGTCGGGTCGCCGCGCAGGCCCTCGCCGATCTCGCGGGCAGCCCAGTAGGTGATGTCCATGTTGGAGCCCAGCCCGCCGGTCGGCCACAGGTAGTGGCGCGACAGCGTGGGCAGCCCGTTGTACGCGTAGGCCCACGAGTGGCCATCGGCCGGATCGCCCATGATCGTGCCATCCCACGCCGCGGGCTGGGTGGCCAGCCAATCCCAGGCGGCGAGGTCATCGTCATCAACCATGCGGTCATCATTGCGCCCGCCGTCAAACGCGCGCCGCTCGCCGTCCACGGCACCGGCCTGCACCATCGGCGTGCCAATCAGGGCGAGCACCAGGGCAATGCTTATCGACGCCACCCCGCTCCCCTTCTCCCACCCCCGGGAGCCCAGCCGCGCGGCCACCGGCGCGAGCGTGAACAGGCGGATCATCACCGCGACCCCGATCGCCGCGCCGACCGCCACCGACAGCGCCACCGGGAAGATCAGGCGGTGCGCCGTGTTGTAGTGCAGGTTGCCCACCAGCGTGAGCAGCCCGGAAAGCGGGCCGCCCACCGGTGCGAGCGCGTTCGCCGCGATGGCAAGCCAGATGGCGTAGAACAGCGGGGCCCACACCTGGCGGCGCCACACCACCAGCGCCACCGCGCCCAGCCCCGCCAGCCACAGCAGCACGGTCGGGTCGAAGCCCGGGAACAGCTGGTGCACGTGGCGGGTGCCCATCGTGAACGCGGCCGCCCACCCGCTGTCCAGGTCCTCGCTCTCCACGGGCTTCCAGCCCGACACCTCCTCGGCCTGCGCCGAGCCGGCGAACACCTGCGGCAGGTACAGCACCGCGCCGATGATGCCCGGGGCCGCCAGCCACAACGTATCGCTGATTCGGCCGCGCTCGGGCGCGACCAGCGTGGACGTCAGCCAGTACAGGCCCACGCCGATGACCACCACGGTCACCGCCGCCGGGTGGGCGGTGAGCACGCCGAGCAGCCCCACCAGCGCGGGCAGCGCCGTGATGCGCTCGGCTGGGACCCGCACGAACTGCCAGATGACCATGCCGGTCAGCGACATGGCGAACAGGTACGGCCACATGCCCACGTAGTCGCCGACCCAGATGAGCTGCGGGGCGACGGTCACGAGGATCGCCGCGAGCCCGCCCGCAATCTGCGCGGTCAGCCCGCGCGAGCGCAGGAATGCAAAGGCCATGCACGCCGCCGTCGCCGGCAGCGCCAGCCCTGTGAGCACAATCATGCCGATATTCAGCGTGGGGATCGGGTCGAGCCCGGCCACCTTGCCAAACATCGCGATGCCGGTGTGGAACGCCGACGGGTAGAGCAGCTGCGCGTGCGTCTCCACGTTCTGCAGCTCGCCCAGCCTGGTTGGCGAGGCAATCCCCTCATCCATGATGAAGCGCACCAGGTTGGCGTGCCACTGCACGTCCCACCCCTGGACGATGTTGTACACGCCGTGCGGCGAGCGCACGAGCCAGCCGATGCGCTCGCTGATGAGCAGCCACGCGCCAACCACCACGCCCGCGGTGGGCAGCAGCCAGTACAGGTCCAGCAAGGTGCCCTTGCGCCAGTCCCCCGGGAAAAGCGCGCGCCGCCACGTCACGGCACCGCCGCGCCGCGCCTTGCGAGCAAACGCGTACCGCCACACCGCCGCCGCCGCGAACGCGACAACCAGGCTCACGCCGAGCGTCCACAGGTCCAGCGGCGCCGAGGTCAGCCCCCACACCCAGGCGCTCATGCCGAAGATGCCAAAGCTCACCGGCAGCGCCGCGGCCAGCGCGCGCGGCCCCTTCGCGCCCGCGATGAGGTTGAACAGGAACCCGGGCAGCAGGAAGAACGGGACGGCGAACCACGCGGCTGCAACTGGTGTCATCGTTCCTCCTTGCTCTGATACTTCGCTAGCATTCTAGGCCTTTGGGTTCGCTACAGTGTGCGCCGGTCGCGCGTCGTCGCAATTCTTTCCGCAAACGCGCTCTCGTGCGGATAGTCCACCCGCGTCAGCGTCAGCCCGCGCGCCGGCGCCAGCGGCACCTCCGGGTTCCGCGCGCGCTCCCTGAGCAGCCCCGTGACCCATTCCGCTTCACGACGCCCCTCCCCCACCGTCAGGCACGCTGCCACCAGCGCGCGCACCATGTTCCAGCAAAAGGCGTCCGCGGTGATGCGCGCCTCGAGCACGCTTGCCGCCGCCTCCGCCCACCCAAACTCCTGCACCTGCCGAATCGTCGTCGCGTGCTCCTTCGGCTTGCAAAACGCCGCGTAGTCGTGCAGCCCCACCAGCTGCGACGCCGCCTCCTGCACGCGCCCCAGGTCCACGGGCTTCGGCCACACGGCGGTGTCGGTGCGCCGGGTCGGCACCGCACCCGCCGGGTTGGTGGTCACCTTGTAGGTGTAGGAGCGTGAAAGGGCGGCGAAGCGGGCGTCGAAAAGCGGGCTGACCTCGCGGACCCCGAAGACGCGCACATCCTCCGGAAGGAGCTTGGCCAGGCGCCGTACCAGGCGCGTCGGGTCGCCGCCGAGCGAGCGCTGCTCGAGCGAGGCACGTGGGATGTCGACGTGCGCGACCTGGCCGGTGGCGTGGACGCCGGCGTCGGTGCGGCCAGCGACGGTGAGCGTGATCGGCGTGCGCAGGACCAGCGACAACGCGTCCTCAATGGTGGCCTGCACGGTGCGCACGCCCGACGTTTGCCGAGCCCAACCGTGAAACTCTGTGCCGTCGTACGCGATGTCCAGCCGCACCCGCATCAAGTCTGGGTCGTGCTGCGCTGCGTCGTTCATTCGCATAAGGCTAGCAAACGGCGCTGGCGTGGCCGTGCTGGCGGCCCACCGCCGGCCCACCGCCGGAGATACCGATACTAAGATCCCGATAGGACGCTCCAAAACGGGCATTTTCGGGATCTTACTATCGGTATCTACCGAAACACACCGCGAACACACCGCGCGCGATGGCCCCGGAACGCGCAAAACGGCCCCTCCCGAACGAATCGGGAGGGGCCGCAGCGAGCCCGGAGACGCGGGAGCTAGCCGTGGCTAGTCCTACTTCTCCTCGGACTCAGCCTCCTCGGCTGCCGGAGCCTCAGCGGACTCGGCTGCCTCGGCGTCTGCCTGCTTGGAAGCGGCAGCGCGTGCGGTGCGCTCGGCCTCCGTGGACGCGGTCTGCTCGAGGACGAGCGAGATCTGTGTCATCGGGGCGTTGTCGCCCGCGCGGTTCTCCAGCTTGATGGAGCGGGTGTAGCCGCCCTCGCGGCCCTCAAACAGGGGCGCGAGCTGGTTGAACAGGTAAGCAACGATCTCCTTGTTCGGCAGTTCAGCGGCGACTGCGCGGCGGTCTGCCACGGTGCCCTTCTTTGCCTTGGTGATCAGCTTCTCGGCGTAGGGACGCAGCATGCGTGCCTTCGCGTCGGTGGTCTTGATTGCGCCGTGCTGGAAGAGGGAGATAGCCAGGTTGGACAGAATGTGCTTCTGGTGGCTGGCGGACCCTCCGAGACGGGCACCCTTCTTAGGGGTAGGCATTTTCGTACTCCTCGTGTGCGTTAGTTGAGCGCGTGCTCTTACGTGTTACTCGGCTTTACGCGAGTGTTACTCGGTCTCATCCCCGCTGGGATCGACGAAGTCGCCGGTCTCGGCGTCGTAGCCCTCGATCTGCGTCGGGTCGAAATCTTCCGGAGCATCCTTCAAGGTCAGGCCCTGCGAAGCGAGCTTGATCTTGACCTCGTTGATGGACTTCTGGCCGAAGTTCCGGATGTCCAGCAGCTCGGACTCGGTGCACTCTGCGAGCTGACCGACGGTGTGGATCTCCTGGCGCTTCAGGCAGTTGTAGGAACGCACGGTGAAGTTCAGGTCCTCGATCGGCGTGTTGTACGCGGCGATGAACTCGGTCTCCTGCGGGGAGGGGCCGATCTCAATGCCCTCGGACGCCGTGTTCAGCTCGCGGGCCAGGCCGAACAGTTCCACCAGGGTGGAGCCTGCGGAAGCCAGGGCGTCGCGCGCTGCCATGGAGTTCTTGGTCTCCACGTCGATGATCAGCTTGTCAAAGTCGGTGCGCTGCTCAACACGGGTCGCCTCAACCTTGTAGGCGACGCGGGTGACCGGGGAGTAGATCTGGTCGACCGGGATACGGCCGGGCTCCCCGCCCGCGTTGGGCATGGCCGGGACGTAGCCGCGGCCGCGCTCGACAACAAGCTCCATCTCCAGACGAGCCTGCTCGCTCAGCGATGCGATGTGCAGATCCGGGTTGTGGATCTCCACGCCAGCCGGCGGCTCGATGTCGCCCGCGGTGACGTTGCCCGGGCCCTCGACGGACAGGTACATAACAACCGGCTCGTCGGAGTCGGAGGACAGCACCAGGTCCTTGATGTTGAGGATGATCTCGGAAACGTTCTCCTTCACACCAGCGATGGTGGTGAACTCGTGGAGCACACCATCGATCTTGATGGAGGTCACGGCCGCGCCCGGAATGGACGACAGCAGCGTGCGGCGCAGGGAGTTACCGAGGGTGTAGCCGAAACCAGGCTCGAGCGGCTCGATGACGAACTTCGAGCGGTTGGTGTCGATGTACTCCTCGGTCAACTGCGGACGGTGAGAGATGAGCATGAACTTCTCCTTTATCGGCTCCCGCTATTTGAAGCCGGTAGGAACGGATGTGTTTGGAAGATTCCGCGCACGGAAGCGTCGATAAGCAACGAGCGCGGGGCGAAGCAACCTGGGTTACTTCGAGTAAAGCTCGACGATGAGCTGCTCCTGCAGGGGCACCTCAATCTGAGCGCGCTCGGGCAGCTGGTGCACGAGGATGCGCAGGGTGTCCGGAACGACCTGCAGCCAAGCCGGAACGACGGAGTCGAGCAGGTTATCCTGCGCGTCCTCGAACCAGAGCATGTTGCGGGACTTGTCGCGGACATCGATGATGTCGTACTGGGTGACCTTGTAGGACGGGACGTCGACGCGCTTGCCGTTCACGGTGAAGTGACCGTGGGAAACCAGCTGACGGGCCTGGCGGCGGGTGCGAGCCAGACCTGCGCGGTAGACGACGTTGTCCAGACGGGACTCCAGGAGGATCAGCAGGTTATCGCCGGTCTTACCCGGGAGGCGGTTGGCCTCCTCGTAGTAGCGACGGAACTGCTTCTCCATCACGCCGTAGGTGAAGCGAGCCTTCTGCTTCTCCTGCAGCTGGAGCAGGTACTCAGATTCCTTGATGCGAGCGCGGCCAGCCTGCCCCGGGGGGTACGGGCGACGCTCGAAGGACATGTCACCGCCGACGAGGTCGACGCGGAGGCGACGGGACTTACGGGTAGCAGGGCCGGTATAACGAGCCATGGTGTTTTACCTCTTTTCCTTTCTGCCTTAAACGCGACGACGCTTCGGCGGACGGCAGCCGTTGAACGGCTGCGGCGTCACGTCCGAGATCGAGGACACCTCCAGGCCGGCGGCCTGGAGCGAACGGATAGCGGTCTCGCGGCCGGAGCCGGGACCCTTGACAAAGACGTCAACCTTCTTCATACCGTGATCCATCGCCTTGCGGGCGGCGTTCTCAGCAGCCATCTGCGCGGCGAACGGGGTGGACTTACGGGAGCCCTTGAACCCGACGTGGCCGGAGGAGGCCCAGGAGATGACAGCACCGTTCGGGTCCGTGATGGACACGATGGTGTTGTTGAAGGTGGACTTGATGTACGCGTGGCCAGCGGCCACATTCTTCTTTACGACGCGACGACCGCGGCGCGCGCCGGAACGAGTCTTCGGAGGCATATGTTACTTCTTCTTTCCTGCGATAGTCTTCTTCGGGCCCTTGCGGGTACGCGCGTTGGTCTTGGTGCGCTGGCCGCGGACGGGCAGGCCACGACGGTGGCGCAGACCCTGGTAGGAGCCGATTTCAATCTTGCGGCGGATGTCAGCCTGCACCTCACGACGCAGGTCGCCCTCGACGGTGTAGGAGGACTCGATTGCGTCGCGCAGGGCTGCGAGCTGATCGTCGCTCAGGTTGTCCGTGCGCAGGTCAGGAGAAATGCCGGTCTTCTCGAGCAGTTCCTTGGCACGGGTAGCCCCGATGCCGTAAATGTAGGTGAGCGCGATCTCCATGCGCTTGTTGCGCGGGAGATCAACACCAGCGAGACGTGCCATGTGGCTACGTTCCTTTCGGGTTGTTACGGTGGTTTTCTCCCTACCCGCCCACGCCAAACAACGCTTTGTCCGGACCGAGCCGGAGGATGGGTTGAGACTCGCGCGGCTCCAGCCACCGTGGCCGGAGGTAGTCGACGCCGCGGGCAAACCCGCGCGTCTGGGTAAGGAGGCTTACGTAGTTACTTGTAGCGGTAGGTGATACGACCCTTGTCCAGGTCGTACGGGGAAAGCTCCACGACGACGCGGTCCTCAGGAAGGATGCGGATGTAGTGCTGGCGCATCTTGCCACTGATGTGGGCAAGGACTTGGTGCCCGTTGTCGAGCTCGACACGGAACGTTGCGTTCTTCAAGGGCTCGATTACGCGGCCCTCAACCTCAATTGCGCCTTCTTTTGCCATTCAATCCACTTCCTACAGCCCCGCGTTTCCGCAGGTACTAGTCGTATGTCACGTGTGCTACAGAGCGCGCAGACGGAATGCCTGCACACCAAACGACTATGTTAGCCAACTACCTGCACAAACACAAACCCCGCCTCCATCAAGTGGAGAGCGGGGTGCAGCGCTTATCGACGCTACGTTGTCCTAGTAGACGTAAACCTTGTCGCCGATCTGCAGATCGTTGAAGTATCGCTGCGCGTCAGCGCGGTACATGCGGACGCAGCCAGCGGACAGGATCGACGGATCGCCCTGATGGAAGGCGATGCCGTTGTTGGTGAAGTAGGTGGCGTACGGCATCGGCGCGTTGTTGAACTCGTACGAGATCTCGTCCTTCACCTTGCGGTTGACGTAGAAGGTACCGCGCGGGGTCTCCTGACCCGGGCGGCCGGGTCCGACCAGGTCGGCCGTGTAGTACATCTCGCCGTTGTTCTGCAGCCAGGAGCGGCGGCCGTCAACGTCCACGCACGCCTTCGCGTCCTTCGGGCAGGAGCCGTAGTCAAAGGCCGGGGCCGGTGCCGGTGCGGGCTGCTCAGCCGGGGCGGGTGCCGGAGCCGGGGCCGGGGCCGGAGCGGGGGCAGGTGCCGGAGCCGGCTTCGGCTTCGGGGTGCGCTCCTCGATCAGGCCCGGGAACAGCGCCTCAACCATCTGGTCGATGGACTCCTTTGCCTGCGCGGGCAGGTCCGGGTTCAGCGCGGCCAGGCTGTCTGCCTGGGTGCGCAGGGTGGTGCGAAGGTTCCAAGCTGCGTCCCGCACGGCCTGGTCGGCGCTTGTGCCCAGGTTCTGCAGCTGGATGTTCGCGCTCTTCAGGAAGCCGTCCAGGCCGGCCTCGGAAGACAGCGAGGCGACGGAGGAACCCGCATTCGGCGCGGGCTGCGGAGCCGGTGCGGCCGGGGCCGCGTTGGCTGCGATCGGGTTGGCGGCCAGGGAAGCAATGACGCCTGCAGCGGCGGCAACGGCAGCCGCACGGCGCTTGGTTGCCGACGGCTTTGCGTGGCGGGGTTGGTAAGACATAGACAGCAGTTTAACTACTTCCGCCAAGTTTTGATAGTCAGGCACGCATAAGCGGTGTGTTATTTGCGCGGGGTAAGCACCCGCGGCCCGTTGGAGGTCGCGGCGACGGTGTGCTCCCAGTGCGCCGCAGGTGACCCGTCGGCGCTGACGACCGTCCAGCCGTCGCCAAGCACATAGGAGTCATACTCTCCGCCGAGAATGAGCATCGGTTCGATCGCCAGGACGGATCCCTCCTGGATGACCGGCCCGTGGTGGGGGCGCCCCTCATTGGCCAGGAAGGGTTCCTCGTGCATGGTGCGGCCGATGCCGTGGCCTCCGTAGCCGTCGAGGATGCCCACCACTACTCCGAAGCGGTCCTCGGCGGTGCAGGTCGCCTGCTCGAGCGCGGACGATACGTCGGTGAGGCGATTGCCCGGACGCATCGCCTTCATGCCCTGCTCCAGGACCCACTCGGTGGCCTTGTTCAGCGCGTCTACCTCCGGTGCCAACTCACCAATGCCAAAGCTCAGCGCAGAGTCGCCGACCCATCCGTTGAGCGTGGCACCGCAGTCGATGGAGACGAGGTCGCCCTCTGCAAGCACGACGTTCTCGCTCGGGATGCCGTGCACCACCACGGCGTTCACCGAGGCGCAGATGGAGCCCGGGAAACCCTGGTAGCCCAGGAACGTGGGTGTCGCGCCGTGGTCGCGGATCACGGACTCCGCGATCCGGTCCAGGTCGAGGGTGCTCATTCCTGGCCGGGCGGCGGCGCGGACCTCCGTCAGCGCTTCGCCGACGATCCGGCCGGCGGCCTCCATGGCGTCGAGTTCCGCTGGTGTCTTGGCGGGAATCTTGCGTCTTCTGAAACCCATCGGTCGGGCCTTTCTTCGAGTTCTTGGGGCAGTAGGTGCTGTGCACAGAAAGAGGGCCGGTGCGCCACGCACACCGGCCCTCTTCGTCGTCCCCCCTACTTCAGGTTTTGCAGCTGCTCCATCGCGCGGGCGTTGATCTCATCAACGTCGCCGACGGCGTCGATAGAAATGATCTGGTCGCCGTAGTGGTCGATCAGCGGCGCAGTCTCGTCACGGTAGACGGAGAGACGGGTGCGGATCGTCTCCTCGTTATCGTCGGCGCGGCCGCGGGCGAGCATGCGCTCGACGACAACATCCTCGTCGACGACGAAGTTGAGCACGCCGTCCAACTTCGTGTCGGCCTTCTCCAGCAGCTCGGTGAGGATCTCCGCCTGCTCGACGGTGCGCGGGAAGCCGTCCAAGAGAAAGCCATTCTTGGCGTCGTCCTCCTGGAGGCGGGACTCGACCATGCGCGCGGTGACGTCGGTAGGCACGAGCTTGCCGGCGTCGATGTAGCTCTTCGCCTCAACGCCGAGCGGGGTGCCCTCGCCGATGTTGGCGCGGAACAGGTCACCGGTGGAAATGTGCGGGATCCCCAGCTTTTCGGAGAGGATCGCCGCCTGGGTGCCCTTGCCGGCACCGGGAGGGCCAAGAAGTACGAGACGCATTATCGCAGAAGTCCTTCGTAGTTGGATTGCAGGAGTTGGGATTCAATTTGCTTGACCGTGGTCAGGGCCACGGACACCATAATCAGGATAGCCGTGCCGCCGAACGCGCTCATACCCATGCGGCCGGAGCCAGCCAGACCGGCGTCGAGCGCCAGGTTCGGCAGGATCGCAATCACAGCGAGGTACAGCGAGCCGACCACCAGCAGACGGTTCATCACGTAACCGAGGTACTCCGCGGTCGGGCGGCCCGGACGAATATCCGGAATGAATCCACCGTACTTCTTCATGTTCTCAGCCTGGTCAACCGGGTCGTACTGCACGGAGACGTAGAAGTACGCGAAGAAGATGATCATGATGAAGTAAGCCACGATGTACTGCCAGGAGCCCGGGTTCTGCAGCCACGCCATGACGTGGTTCATCCACCAGTTGTCCGGCGGGGTCGGCTTGTTCATGTTCACGATCTGGGTGATCAGCACCGGCACGTACATCAGCGAGGATGCGAAGATGACCGGGATCACGCCGGCCTGGTTCACCTTCAGTGGCAGGTAGGTCGCGGTGCGGCCGTACTGGCGGCGGCCAACGACGCGCTTGGCGTACTGCACCGGGATGCGGCGCTGGCCCTGCTCGATGAAGATGATGCCCACGACGAGCACGATGATGGCCGCGATAACCACCGCGAGCGCGACTCCGCCGGAGTTCTGGAAGATGATCGCACCCTCGGACGGGAGCTTGGTGGCAATGCCGGCGAAGATGAGCAGGGACATACCGTTGCCCACACCCTTCTCCGTGATGATCTCGCCGAGCCACATGATGATGATGGCGCCCGACGTCATGACAATGATCATCATGATGAGGGTCCACACGTTGCGGTCCTCAACCAGCACGGGCATACCCTGTCCAAGCAGCTGCTCGCGGTCAGCCAGCGCGACGATGCCGGCGGACTGGAGGAGCGCCAACGCCACGGTGAGGTAGCGCGTGTACTGCGTCATCTTTGCCTGACCGGACTGCCCCTCCTTCTTCAGCTCCTCAAACTTCGGGATCACCACGGTGAGCAGCTGCACGATGATGGACGCCGTAATGTACGGCATGATGCCGATGGCAAAAATGGACAGCTGCAGGAGCGCGCCGCCGGAGAAGAGCCCGATGATGGAGAACATCGTCGCCTGGTCGCCCTGGGAGATCTCCTCTAGGCGAGAGTGGATCAGGCCGTAATCCACGCCTGGCGTGGGGATCTGGGCACCGACGCGGTACAGGATCATAAGGGCGAGCGTGATCAGGATCTTGCGGCGTAGATCCTGATCCTTAAACGCCTGAAGAATAGCGGACACAAAGCCTCCTGGCTCCCACTGCAAAAATAAGCAGGAGATTGCGAACAGTATGAACTACGAGCCGCCCTACCTGCCAAAAGGCATGCTAAAGCTCACCCGTACATATTTGACCCCACTACCCTAGCAGCCCAACTTGCGAACACTCGACTCGCATGAGGCTTAGCGGGCTGCTCCAATGTCACCACAAGGAGATTCGCACCTTCCTGACACCTTTCCAGCGCGGACACAGCTCGCCCCATTCGACTGCGCGGCCGGGGGCGGTGGCGTCGATAAACGTCGAGCCCCGCCGATAGACAAATCTGTCTTGAATTTCTGGACCGATAGGTTTAAAGTACTGATTTGTCGAGATTAATCCTGATCGAAAGGACTGTCATGCTGAAGAAGTTTGCAGCACTGACCACAGCCGCCGCACTCACGCTGGGGCTGACCGCTTGCTCGGGCGAGTCGAGCGACAACACCACCGCCGACGGAGACCTGGAGACCATCCGCGTGGCCACCTCGCCCGGCCCGTACTCGGAGCTGTTCGAGGACGCCGTGGGCCCGATCCTGGAGAAGGAGGGCTACAACGTGGACTACCAGTCGTTCACCGATCTCACCCAGGCTGACACGGCGCTGGCCGAGGGTTCCGCGGACCTCAACGTGGACCAGCACACCGGCTGGATGAACGTGTTTAACAACGAGAAGGGCGCGGATCTCACCTCCATCACCGAGGTCCCGACCGTGCCCGCTGGCGTGTACTCGGAGCAGCACCAGAGCATCGACGAGGTCGCCGATGGCCAGTCCGTGGGCGTCCCGATGGACGGCTCGAACAAGTCGCGCGCCCTGCACGTGCTTGTCGACGCCGGCTGGATCACCCTCCGCGACGACGCCGACGAGGCGCTCGTCTCCGAGGCCGACATCGCCGAGAACCCGCACAACCTGGACATCCAGCCGATGGACTCCGCAAACCTGTCGCGCTCCCTGCCCGACCTGGACTGGGCTGTGATCCCGGGCTCCATGTCCTACTCCGCGGGCCTGGACCCGAACCTGCAGCTCTTCCAGGAGAACCTGCGCCCGGAGCTGATCCTCATGGCCGTGACCACCGAGGACAAGGCCGACAAGCCGTGGGCGAAGGCCGTGGCTGACGCCTACCGTTCCGATGAGTTCAAGGACTACTTGAACGAGCACAACGAGAACAACTACTGGTTCCTCCCGGAGTCGCTGCAGTGACCGGCCCCGCCGTCGCCTTCGACCACGTCTCCAAGGTCTTCGATACCTCCGGAGGCACGTTCGCCGCGCTCGACGACATCACGTTCGCCGTCCCCACGGGCGGCATCTTCGGTGTCGTCGGCACGTCTGGTGCGGGCAAGTCCACGCTGATCCGCACCGTCAACGGCCTTGAGTCGCCCACCTCCGGCACCGTTACGGTGCTCGGCCGCCAGCCGTCCGAGCTGAGCCCGAAGGAGCTGCGCGAGCTGCGCCGCGAGGTCTCGATGGTCTTCCAGAACTACAACCTGCTGGAAACCAAGACCGTCGCGCAAAACGTCGCCACTCCCCTGCTACTGTCCAAGACGCCGAAGGCGGAGATCACTCGCCGCGTTAACGAGGTCCTCGAGCTCGTCGGCCTGACCGACCGCGCCGACCACAAGCCGCGCCAGCTTTCGGGCGGGCAGCGCCAGCGCGTCGGCATCGCCCGTGCGCTGGTGACCAATCCGAGCATTTTGCTTTGCGACGAACCCACGTCCGCCCTCGACCCGCTGACCACCACCCAGATCCTCGACCTCCTGCGCGCCATCAACGCCGAACTCGGCGTGACCATCCTGCTCATCACGCACCAAATGGATGTTGTCGCCCGGCTCGCGGACTCCGTTGCGGTCTTGGATTCCGGCAAGCTGGTCGAGTCCGGCCCCGTCGCGGAGGTCTTCGCCGACCCGCAGGCGGCATTGACGCAGCGCTTCGTCGAGACCGTGATCCCCCGGGAAATCCCCGAGAGCGTTCGGGCCACTATCGACGCCAGCGCCTTCGACCAAGTGGTCCAGCTCATTCACTCCGGGCGCGCCGCCTCCGGCGTGTTCACCGAGCTGATCAACCGCTTCGGCCTGGACGCGCAGCTGCTGTCCTCCTCGGACGCCGACCTCGCCGGCACGACCGTCGGCGCGACCGTGCTCGGCCTTCGCGGCGGTGCCACGCAGGACGTAGCCGACGCCGTGGCGTGGCTGGAAGGGCTCGAGGGAGTTTCCGTCAATCGCATTCGTAGCGGAAAGGACGCATAACCATGGATCAGCTGAACTCCTGGTGGCGCGACACGACAGGGTCGCGCGTGACCCCATCCATGTACATCGACTCGTTTGGCGAGACCGTCTACATGGTCGGCATCTCGCTCTTCGTCGGCGCCCTCATCGGCATCCCACTGGCGCTCGCCCTGGTGATCACGCGCCCGGGCGGGCTGAAGCCGAACCCGATTGCCTACGGCGTCCTCAACGTCCTGGTCAACGTGGTTCGCTCGCTGCCGTTCATCATCCTGCTGGTGGCGATCTCGCCCTTCACCCGCGTGATTGCCGGCACCGCGATCGGCACCACGGCGGCGCTCGTGCCGTTGACCCTGTACATCGCGCCATTCATCGCGCGACTCATCGAGCAGTCGCTCCTGGAGGTCAACCCCGGCATCACCGAGGCGGCCGACTCCATGGGCGCCACGATGGGCCAAACCATCCGGCACTTCCTGCTGCCGGAGGCAAAGTCCTCGATCATCCTCGCGGTAACGACGGCGACCGTCGGTCTCATCTCCGCGACCGCCATGGCCGGCACCATCGGCGGCGGTGGCGTTGGCGACCTCGCCATCTCGTACGGCTACCAGCAGTTCGATTCCGTGGCGATGCTTACCACCGTGATCATCCTGATCGTCGTGGTGCAGGCGATCCAGTCCATCGGCAACAGGCTCGCACACCGCGCGCGGGCGTAGCTGGCTCTCCGGTGATGCGGCCTGTGCCTTCCGCGCTACATGACGAGAAGACTGGGAATGTCTGCGTGTTTGTCATCGTGTTCTCGTCGTCTAGCTGGCAACGCCGCCTCGAGCGCAGACAGCGCCAACAGGAACTCGTCCCCGCCTGTCCCGGAGCCTAAACAGCGCAACCTGGAGCTCGTTCTCACCCACCCGGGGCCTAAACAGCGCAACCAGCACTTCGTGAAACCCCGATCGGGGACCGATAATCGAGCTCCTGCTTGCGCTGTTTAGCCGTGCCCAGCGACCTGCTCTGACTTGAACGCGCCCAACCCGTGGCCACCGTACCCTCTTTTCGCTACACTGCAGGGGCATGAGCCCCCACGCCATGACCAAAAGCAAATTCCCACCCGCCGACGGCGTCTACGAGGCAGACGAAACCACCAGCCAGATTTCTCTCCTGCTCTGCCACGGATGGCACCGCGATGAAATCACCGCGTGGTTGGAGGACAACATGGACTCCGACCCAACACCCCTGGTAGAGGAAGTCAGCGCAGAATACGCCCGCCTCGTGCCGGAGGCCTCCGAGGACGCCAAGCGCATCCAAGCTCTGCACGAGGCGCTAGCAAAGCGCAACATCTCGTTCTCCTTCGACGAAGGCTACACCAAGGACGAAGCGGTCGAGGACGGCGGCACGCACGCCGAAAAGGCCGGCCACCGGGGCTATGCCTACTGCACCCAGCAGGATGTGGACAGCGTCATCCACATCGGGCTCCTCTACTTCGGCTTCGGGGATTATGAAAACCCAAGCCTGGAAACGGATGCCGAAGTTGCCGCCCTAGTAGTCGAAGCGCTCAAAGAGGTTGGCCTCAGCCCAGTGTGGGACGGCAACGCAAACGCACGCATCATGTGCGAGGACCTTGTGTTTGAGCTGCCGCTAAACCTCTAACCTTCAACGCAAAAAGCCCGCCACCCCTTAAAACAAGGGGTGGCGGGCTCGAGCGTTCTCGGCTCGGAAAAGGCGCTTACGCCTCAGTGACGGAGCCGCCGGCAGCCTGGATCTTCTCCGCTGCGGACTTGGAGAACTTGTTGGCGGTGACGTCGAGCTTGACGTCGATGTCACCGTTGCCCAGAACCTTCACGGGCTGGTTCTTGCGAACCAGGCCGGCTGCGACGATGTCCTCGATGGACACGGCGCCGCCGTTCGGGAAGGCCTTGGCCAGATCGTTGACGTTCACTACCTGGAACTCAACGCGGTTCGGGTTCTTGAAGCCCTTCAGCTTCGGCAGACGCATGTGCAGCGGCATCTGGCCACCCTCAAACGCTGCGGAAACCTGGTAGCGAGCCTTGGTGCCCTTGGTACCGCGGCCGGCGGTCTTGCCGCCCTTGCCAGCTTCACCGCGGCCAACGCGGCGCTTCGCCTTGTTTGCACCCTTTGCCGGGCGCAGATCATGAAGCTTGATGATGTCAGCCATGTTCTCTCTACTCCCCTGCAACTTCTTCAACGGTGACAAGGTGACGGACCTTGAGCACCTGGCCGCGGGTAGCGGCGTTGTCCTTCTTGATCACGGACTGGCCGATCTTGCGCAGGCCCAGAGCCTCGAGGTTCTGGATGGTCTGCGGCTTCTCGCCGACCTTACCGTGGTGCAGTGTGATCTTCAGTGCCATTGTGCTTACGCCTCCTGTCCTGCGCGTGCGCGCAGCATACGGGCCGGGGCAACGTCCTCGACGTCCTTGCCACGCTTCGCGGCGACCTCTTCGGGGCGCACCAGTTCCTTCAGGCCGGCAACGGTTGCCTGAACGACGTTCAGGGCGTTGTCGGAACCGAGGGACTTGGCCAGGATGTCCTGGACGCCTGCGCACTCGAGCACCGGGCGGACAGCGCCGCCGGCGATGACACCGGTACCGGGAGCAGCCGGGCGAAGCATAACGACGCCCGCAGCTTCCTCACCCTGGACCGGGTGCGGGATGGTGCCGCCGATCATCGGGACGCGGAAGAAGTTCTTGCGAGCTTCCTCGGCACCCTTCTGGATTGCGGCGGGAACTTCCTTCGCCTTGCCGTAGCCGACGCCGACCATGCCCTGGCCGTCGCCGACCACAACGAGTGCGGTGAAGGACATGTTGCGGCCACCCTTAACGGTCTTTGCGACGCGGTTAATGGTGATGACGCGCTCGATGTACTTGTCGCGCTCGTCGTTCTGGTTGCGGCGGTCGTCGCGGCGGCCGCGGCCACCGCGCTCGTTCTTGTTGCCTTTGTTGTTCTGGTTGTCGGCGGAGCGTCCGCCGTCACGCCGTTCACGTTCGGCCATTACGCGATCCTTCCGTTGATGGTGATGGTTGCGGTGATCATTAGAACTTCAGACCACCTTCACGAGCTGCTTCAGCAAGAGCCGCAACGCGGCCGTGGTACTTGTAGCCGCCGCGGTCGAAGACGATCTCTTCGATGCCAGCTGCCTTGGCGCGCTCTGCGACGAGTGCGCCGACCTTGGCTGCCTTGTCCTTCTTGTCCCCGTCCAGGTTGCGGACGTCCGGCTCCATGGAGGAAGCGGCCACGAGAGTGTGGCCAGCCAGATCGTCGATGACCTGCACGTGGATGTGGCGGGACGAGCGGTGCACGACGAGACGCGGGGTCTCCGGGGTGCCACGCAGGGTCTTGCGGATGCGGTTGTGGCGACGTGCGCGAGCCTCGCGACGGCGGGACGAGATGTCCTTGCCAATCGGGGTGCGCTTGGTGTTCTCTGCAGTATTGCTCATGATTACTTACCCGTCTTTCCGACCTTGCGACGTACCTGCTCGCCCGCGTAGCGGATGCCCTTACCCTTGTACGGGTCATCCTTACGCAGACGGCGGATGTTCGCCGCAATCTGGCCAACCTGCTGCTTGTCGGTACCTTCGATCGAGAGCTTGGTGTTGCCGTCGACAGCAAAGGTGATGCCTTCGGGCGCCTCAATCAGGATCGGGTGCGAGTAGCCGAGGGAGAACTCGAGGTCCTTGCCCTTTTGCTGCACGCGGTAGCCGACGCCGAAGATCTCCATGTTGATCTTGTAGCCCTCGGTCACGCCGATCACAAGGTTGTTGATCAGCGAACGCGACAGGCCGTGCAGCGAGCGGTTCTTGCGGTGGTCGTCCGGGCGGGACACCACAATCTGGTTCTCCTCAACCGCAACGGTGATCGGGGCCGGAACCTCGACGGTCATGGTGCCCTTCGGGCCCTTGACCTCGACGGTCTGGCCGTCGATCTTGGTTTCAACGTTGTTCGGGATTGCGATGGGTGCGTTACCTACACGCGACATAGTCTTTTCAACCTCCCTTTACCAGACGTAAGCGAGGACTTCCCCGCCTACGCCCTTCTCTTGGGCCTGACGGTCGGTCAGGAGACCGTGGGACGTGGAGATGATGGCCACGCCCAGGCCTCCGAGGACCTGCGGCAGGTCGGTGGACTTTGCGTACACGCGCAGACCCGGCTTGGAAACGCGGCGCAGACCAGCGATGGAAGCCTCGCGGGTCGGGCCGTACTTGAGGTCCAGGGTGAGTTCCTTGCCCACCTTGGTGTCCTCAACCTTGTAGTCAGCGATGTAGCCTTCCTGCTTCAGAATCTCGGCGATGTTCGCCTTGAGCTTCGAGGACGGCATGGACACGCTGTCGTGCTGCGCATTGTTTGCGTTGCGCACGCGGGACAGCATGTCCGCAATCGGATCAGTCATGGTCATAGTGAGTGACCGGTTCCTTTCTCGTTGCGGTTCCCTAAGCCCACCTGACCCTGAAAGGTCGCGTTTGCCGTGTGGTCTGTCGGGGGCTACTTCACGCTCCCCACGCTCAGTAACGTGGGGCGCTCGCCGCCTCCCTTGCACGCGGTCCGCATTCTGGCGGGGGGCCTGCAACAAAGTTGGATGTACAGTTGGTCTTTCGGCTTGTGCTCGTCACACAAGTCCGACCGATAACCCTATACCTTGCGCTCCTTCCAGGGCAAATCGCTTTTCGACGCCCACTCGCCCGCCACCCAACCTTCTCTTCAGAACGGCAACGCGGGCCGCGGAGCGACGCGCGTCTGCCCAATGTCGGAGGCATCGCCCGCTTGCTGCCCCTGGACGTACGCAGCGGGGTCGAAGGAACGGTTCGATGAGTCGGCGTGGATGTACAGGCCGTGTGCGGCGGCGAATTCCGCCTGCGCGTTGCGGGCCTGCTCGGCATCGTCGATAAGCACGAGCGCATACTCGCTCGATGACTCGGTGACGCGATGCTCTGCCTCGGCGAGGCGTTGGCCGATGCGGATGGCGTAGCCCGTCATGTACGAGCGACGGGTGACCACGATGGATTCCGCAAGACTCGTGGCCCTGAGCTGGCCGGCGCCGTCCAGCATGACCACGCGGAGCATGGAGTACAGCAGACTCACGCGCTCGAGATGACTCTCCAGCCCAAACACCGTGACCTGGTTGACGCGCGTGGAATTGTACACGCGCTGGTAAAAGCCGGCGCAGTGCAGCGCCTGCGCGATACAGAGCAGGAGCTTTGCCTGCATATCGGTGTATGTTCCGGCGATCTTAAACATTCGGTAAGTCGCGGCCTTTTCCGCTTCCGGCTGCGACAGGTCGCGCTCGGAGAATCCGTACGCAGCCATCAGGTCAAAGGCCTTCGCGTAAAACGAGTCCCCTTCGGGTGTCCCCTCGCGATCTTTAGCCTGGTTGAGCAGCTTTTGCACACGCTCTTTTACCTTGGTGTTATCTTGCATTGCCATTGCCTTTCGTGTATTTTGTTTAGTACGGTTATTTTTACTACACTTCGTTTGATTCCGCTACCCGATTGGGGATCCGCGAATGGCCAGACCGCGCTCCGCATTTGACGCAACGCGCTATCCTGGCCCAACACCGAAAGGAGAACTCATGGCGAAGGACGATGCACTGCACACCACCCACGAATGGCTCGCCGCCGTGGCGAAAGAACTCGGCGTCGCGCCCGAGGCGGTGCGCTCGCTAGTGGGCGACGTGCTGGACCTCACCGCCGCTGTGGCCCACAACGGGCCGTCGCGCCCGGCGGCGCCCACCACGGCGTTTCTTGTCGGGCTCGCGGCGGGGCAACAGCTGGGCCCGGACGCCACGCCGGACGCGACGGAGTCGGCGACCCGCAAACTCATTGAGGCGACCACGCAGCTGCTCGAGCGCTACGGCACCACCGACAACAGCGACAACAGCGACGGGAGCCACGCGGGCGATGAGCAGGATTAACCAGCGCTTCGCCGTCACCAAGGTCACCCTCGGCGACGGCGAGCAGGCAGGGCGGGTGTTCACAGACACCCGCGCGGATACCGTCACCACCGAGGAGCCGTTGGAGATCCGCGCCGGCGGGGAGACGCTCACCACCACAATGCGCACCCCGGGCCACGACGTGGAGCTCGCGCACGGCTGGTGCTACGCGGAAGGCCTGATTACCGCGCCGCAGGATGTGCGCACGGCCCGCTACTGTGCAGGCGCCGTCGGATCCGGCGGCGAGAACACCTATAACCTGCTCGACTTGGAGCTCGCCGAGACGGCAAAGCCGGTCACGCCGGAGTTCATCCGTCTGACCCCCACCACCAGCGCGTGCGGTGTCTGCGGCACGCAGTCTATTAGCGAGCTGCTGCACAAAGTCCACATGCCCATCACCCCGATCGAGCTGGACCCGGAGCTCGTGGTGACGCTGCCCGACGCGCTGCGCGCGGAGCAGAAGCAGTTCAGAAAGACAGGCGGGATCCACGCCGCGGGCGCGTTCGACCTTGCGGGCAACCCGATCGTCGTGCGCGAGGACATCGGCCGCCACAACGCCGCGGACAAGGTCATCGGCCACCTGCTGCTGGAGGGCCGCCTCCCCGCGGACGACATGGTGCTGGTGATGAGCTCGCGCGCCTCGTTCGAGCTCGTCCAAAAGGCGGCCATGGCGGGATTCCCCGCGCTGGTGGCGGTTTCCGCCGCGTCGTCGCTGGCAGTGGAGCTGGCGCGCGAGACCAACATGGCGCTCGCAGGCTTTGTCAGGGACCGTCACTTTAACCTGTACGCCGGCACCCTCGCTTCGGTATGATCCCCAGCATGACCGCGCGCGAAGTCCCCCAAGAGATCATCGACATGTTCTACCCGCCCATGCAGTACATGCGGGATAAACTCGACCCCGATTTCGGGCACCTCGCCGCCGTCCGCGCCACCGCCATCAACGGCTGCACGGTCTGCACGTCCATCCACCGTCGCAATGCCCGCGAGCACGGTTGGAGCGAGGACTACATCCTCAAGGTCGAGCAGTGGACCCGCCACGCCAGCGAGTTCAGCGAGACCGAGGCGCTCATCCTCGAGCTCGCCGATACGATCACCGAGCTCGATGACGCCCCCGATTCCCTCCCGGACGACCTGTGGAACCGCGCGCTGGACACCCTTGGAGAGGAAGTCACCCGCGCGCTCATCGTAGGAATTGTGGGCGTGAACAGCTACAACCGCCTCGGCATCGCCTTCAAGCAGGACCCCCGCGACGTCGCGCGCGTCACCGACTTCGACCTGCAGTAGCCCAAAAGCACCGGCAGCGCACCCGGCGTCACGCCAAGGTTGTGCCAAGATGGTGGGCGTGAATACACCCCACTCCCCCGCTCCCGCCGACGGGACGGATGCCGCCGCTCTGCTCGGCGCCGTCCGTGACCTCCGCGATGCAGTCGCCGACACCGACGTCCCCACCGACAGCGCCGCAGCCGCCGACGCCCGCGCCGTGGTCAACCAGTTCGACGATTACATCCTGCCCCGCCTGAGCAACCTCGACGCGCCACTGCTGGCCGTCATCGGCGGCTCTACCGGATCCGGCAAGTCCACGCTGGTCAACGGGGTCCTGCAGGAGCACGTATCCAACCCGGGCGTGATCCGCCCGACCACACGCCAGCCGATCCTGGTGGCCAACCCCGCCAACGCGGACTGGTTCAACTCCCCGGAGGTCCTGCCCGGCCTCGCCCGCTCCCACGGCGCCGGCGACGAGCAGTCCACCACGCTGCGCATCGTGCGCACCGAACAGATCCCCGAGGGCCTCGCGCTCGTCGACGCCCCCGATTTCGACTCTATCGACGACCACAACAGGGCCCTGGCCTCCCAGCTCTTGGCGGCCGCGGACCTGTGGATCTTCGTCACCACGCCCGCGCGCTACGCGGACCAACTGGTGTGGAACTTCCTCAACGACGCCGCCGGCCGCGGCATCGAGGTGGTCGTGGTGCTCAACCGCCTCGACGAGTCCTCCGCCGAGACCGTCCCCGCGGACCTGCGCCGCATGATGGACCAGGCCGGGCTGACGAGCGCGACGGTGTTCACCGTCCCCTTCGTCACCGGCACGGACGAGTTCCTGCCCAACGAGGTGGTAGCCCCGCTGCGCGACTACCTGTCCACCCTGGCCAACGACACCGCAGCCCGCCGCGACGTGGCCGGCAAGACGGTCGCGGGTGCGCTGGCGGGGGCGCTCGGGCGCGTCGACAAGCTCACTGCTGCCCGCGGGCAGCAGGAGGCGTTTGCGAACCAGCTGGACCAGGCGATTTCAGAGCAGTACCGCGCCGCCAGCCAGCACGTCATCGAGGCGACCAGCGACGGCAAGCTCCTGCGCACCGAGGTCATGGACCGCTGGCAGGACGTCGTGGGCACCTCGGACGTCTTCCGCGGCGTCGAGCGCTGGTTCTCCCAGGCAGTAGACAAGGTGGGCAGCTTCTTCACGGGCCAACCCGCCCCGCTGCGCGAGGTGGAAACGGAGATTGAAACCGGGCTGCACGCAGTGCTTATCGACGCCGCCGAGACCGCCGCCGCACGCTCCTGGTCCCACGTCGGCACGGTCGCCCCGGAGCTGCGCGCCCAGGCGGACCCCTCGCTGGCCCGCGCCAGCGCCACCGTCTCCGACGACGCGGCCCGCCTCGTCCGCGACTGGCAGCAGGCCATGCTGGAACGCATCCAGGACACCGCCGGCCAGAAGCGCCAGCGGGCACGCGCGATGTCGCTGGGCCTCAACGTGCTCACCGTCGCGCTGATGCTCGTCGTGTTCGCCTCTACCGCGGGGCTGACCGGCGGCGAGGTCGCTATCGCCGGCGGTTCCGCAGTGGTGGGACAGAAGATGCTGGAAACCATCTTCGGCGAGGACACGGTGCGCCGCATGGCAGCCGAGGCGAAGGCCGACCTCAACGAGCGTCTCGAGGCGCTCATGGAGGCCGAGCGCAACCGCTACCGCGACGTCACCGCCCCGCTGCACCGCGGCGCCACCGCGGACCAGCTGCGCGAGGCGGCAGGCCAGGCCCGCGCGCAGGCCAGCGCCCGCTTCCCGGAGGCCCTGCCCGCCCCGGCGAACCTCCCGGCGGTTGCGGGCGGTGAGGGTGGCGTCGACAAGCAACAAAGCTCCGGCGAGTCCGACTCGAAGCTGCGCGGCCTCCTTGACCAGCTGCGCGGCACATTCACCCGCCCGGACGCGCAGGACGGGGGCACCGATGGCGCTGTTTAGCTCGAAGCCACCGCTCGGCGAGCGGCTCGACGCGCTCGGGCAGGCCGCGGAGATCGGCCGCCCCTACCTCTCCCCCGCGCAGCGCGAGCGCCTCGAAAAGGTCGCCCGCGCCGGCGCCGAACGACGTGCCCTGTCCGCCGAGCACACCGTCGTTGGCTTTTTCGGCGCCACCGGGTCGGGCAAGACCTCGCTGTTCAACGCCATCGTCGGCGAGGACCTTGGCAAGGCCGCCGCGCGCCGCCCGACGACCTCCTCCCCGCTCGCCGCGGTGTGGGAGCCCGCCGGCTCCGAGGAGCTGCTCGACTGGCTCGGCGTGGAAGACCGCCGCGCCCGCAGCGGCGAGTTCGCCTCCGGCGCGGGCCCGCTCATCCTGCTCGACCTGCCCGACTTCGACTCTGTCGAGGCCTCCAACCGCGCGATCGCGGAGCGTCTCGCTGGCCAGGTTGACGTGCTTGTGTGGGTGTCCGACCCCGAGAAATACGCCGATAGCGTCATTCACGAGCAGTTCATCCGCCCGCACGCCAACCACGCTGCGGTCACGCTCGCGGTGCTGAACAAGTCGGACCTGCTAGCCGAGGGCGACATCCCCACCGTCAGCGCCTCCTTCAAGGGCCTCTTGCTTGACGACGGCCTGTCCAACGCCACCGTCATTCCCACCTCAACCCGCACCGGCGCTTGCCTGGACAACTTACGCGACGCTATCACCCGCGTCGCCCGCGCCCACACGGCGCAGTCCGCCCGCATCGAGGCCGACATCCACTCCGCCACCGCGGACCTCATCCCGGCCGCCTCCGGCAAGCAGCTGGCCAAGCAGGAGAAGCAATCGCGGCCGGACAAGCACGCGAAGCGCGACATGGACGCCACGCTCGCCGAGGCGACGAGCGCCGACCGCATCGCCGACAAGGCCGCCGCGGCGTACCGCAAGCGCCTGCACGAGCGCACCGGCTGGCTGCTAACCTCCTGGATCACCCGCTTCCGGCCGGACCCGCTCAGACGGATGGGCGTGCGTGACGACGCCGACGAGCTCGGCGTTCACCGCTCCTCCCTCCCGGAACTGGACGCCGCCTCGAAGGCGGTGTCCAACCGGGGCGTGCGCGAGTACGCGGAGGCGGTGTCGCAGGGGTTGCCGCCCCAGTGGGCCGCCGCCGTGTCGGATCGGGCCGGTGGGGTCGCCGAGCAACTCCCCGCGGAGCTCGACCGCGCCGTCGCCCGCACGCGCGTCCCGGCGCAACCGTCGAAGGCGTGGTCGCTCCTCACCTTGATCCAGTGGCTCGCGCTCGTCGCCGCGCTCGTCGGCGTCCTCTGGTACTTGCTTGTCGCCCTCGTCCCCGGCGTCCTTACGCCGCTGCTCGGCGGCGACCTGGTCCCGGACGTCGAGGGCTGGCCCATCCCCACCCTCCTCATCATGGCGGGGCTGCTCACCGGGCTGGTGATCGGCCTGGTCAGTGCCGTGTTCGGCGGGGTGCTCGGTTCCGGGGTGCGCAGGCGCACGAAGGCGGCGCTGCGGCGAGAGATCGCCGTGGCCAGCGAGGACACCGTGGTGGCACCGCTCGGCCAGATCCGCGAGGACTACGCCCGCTTCGCCGACCGGGTGTCGCTCGCCCGCGGGTAGGCGGCGCGCTCTCTCCCTACGGCGGGCGCTTTGTCGCGTCTCTTGGGGCACCCCCGAATGACGAGAATGCGTAAAATTTCCCGCGCAGCCAACGGCCTAGACCGCGCCACCTGGTGAAACGCAGCGCCCCTCCGGGAAACGTCAGAAATCTCTCACACCCAGTAGGCGCCCTCCCAATGCGCTGCCACCCCACCAACGCGAAAATGCCCCCGGCTCCAAGCCGGGGGCATCGTCGTCAAGCGATCAAGCAAGCGCTTATGCGCGCTTCATCTTGCCGTCCTTGTCGGCGAACGGGAAGCCGAGGTGCGTCAGCAGCGCGCGACCCTCGTCGTCGTTCGTCGCGGTGGTGACGACGGTGATGTCCATGCCGCGGACGCGATCGATCTTGTCAATGTCGATCTCGTAGAACATGGTCTGCTCGGTCAGGCCGAAGGTGTAGTTACCCGCACCGTCGAACTGCTTGTCGTTCAGGCCGCGGAAGTCGCGGATACGCGGAAGCGCGACCGTCAGGAGACGGTCCAGGAACTCCCACATGCGGTCGCCGCGGAGGGTGACCTTCGCGCCGATCGGCATGCCTTCACGGAGCTTGAAGTTAGCGATGGACTTCTTCGCGCGACGAATCTGCGGCTTCTGGCCGGTGATCGCAGTGAGGTCCTCGAGTGCGCCGTTGATGACCTTGGAGTCACGCGCGGCGTCGCCAACACCCATGTTGACAACAATCTTGGTCAGGCCCGGGATCTGCATGACATTGTCGTAGCTGAACTTCTCGTTCAGCTGGGTGCGGATCTCGTCCTGGTAACGGGTCTTCAGACGCGGGGTGTAGTTCTCGCTCATGCTAGATGTCCTTCCCGTTCGACTTGGCTACGCGGACCTTGTTGCCGTCCTCGTCAAAACGGTAGCCGACGCGAGTCGGGTTGCCGTCGGAATCCAGAACCATCACGTTGGACACGTGGATCGGTGCTTCCTGGGTGACGATGCCGCCGGACTCGGCGCCGCGCTCGTTGTACGAGTTTGCAACGTGCTTCTTCACACGGTTCACGCCCTCGACGAGGACCTTGTCACGCTTCGGGTAGGCCTCGATGACCTTGCCCTGCGCGCCCTTGTCCTTGCCAGAGATGACCTGGACCATATCGCCCTTCTTGATCTTCATAAGTTAGATCACCTCCGGTGCGAGAGAAACAATCTTCATGAACTTCTTGTCGCGCAGCTCGCGAGCAACGGGGCCGAAGATACGGGTACCGCGCGGCTCGGTGTCGTTCTTGATCAGAACGGCAGCGTTCTCGTCGAAGGAGATGTAGGAGCCGTCCGGACGACGGGTCTCCTTGGTGGCGCGGACGATGACGGCCTTGACAACCTCACCCTCCTTGACGTTGCCACCCGGGGTAGCTTCCTTCACAGAGGCGACGATCGTGTCGCCGATACCGGCGAAGCGTCGAACAGAACCGCCAAGAACGCGGATGCACAGCAGCTCGCGTGCACCAGTGTTGTCGGCGACCTTCAGACGCGATTCTTGCTGAATCACAGTTGGTCTCCTGACCTGGATCGATGTGCGTCAGATTTCCGTCCTGTACGCACGTGGTCATGTGCTTACTTGCATGCCTTCGCTTATCGACGAACACCGCCCCGGCCCTTAAGCCGCAAGCTGGTGTCGAAGGGTCTCGGATTTTCAGCTCGGAAACGCGCTTGCAACCCGACCAGCGAGAGACAACTGCAGTATTAAAGCACGATATGCGCCCGAAATCCAAATCCGGTATCATTGTCGCGGCGCCGATCGTCCCGGTTTGTGGCAATGCCCACAACGGGGGCAATAACGGGGGCATGGTGGCGAGGATCACCTGCGCAGAATTAGCATTGCGCAGCTTAAACCACGTATGGTGTTACCTATGAACTTCGACAGCACGTTGGCCGAATCAATCGGCTTTAAGGCGTACCTTTTCACCCACGAACTCCCCAAGTTCGCCGTACGTTCCATGCTCGCTGGCATGTTCCTCACTATCATCACCGCGTTCGCCGCTGTCGCAGCGACCTCGGTCGAGGCCCAGCTCCCCGGCTTCGGTAAGTATGTCTTCGCCCCGATCTTCGCAACCGCCCTCTACATCATCATCGTCCTCGGTGCCGAGCTGGCCACCGGCAATATGATGTACGCCACCTACGGCACCATCACCGGTCGCGTCCCCGGGTTCAAAGCGTTCTTCGCCGTCGTCGTGTGCACGCTGTTCAACCTGCTCGGCGTCCTGATCACCGCGTACTTCATCACCAAGACGACCGCGTTCGACACCGTCACCGCAGAGAACTTCCTCTACGGCGCCACCGCGGGCAAGCTGGCCAAGGACCCGGCGCACCTCTTCCTGGAGGGCATCTTCGCGAACGCCGTGGTGAACATCGGCATCCTCATGGCAGTCCAGGCCGGAAAGGACTTTAGCGCGAAGCTCATCGCCATCGTGCTGGTCATCCCGTCCTTCGCGGCGATGGGGTACGAGCACTCCATCGCGTCCTTCGTCATCTTCTCCCTCTCCGGCTACGGCATCGGCCCGGAGCATTTCGAGGGCTTCACCCTGGCCAACGGCCTGTCCAACTGGCTGTTCGTCTGGCTGGGCAACTACGTCGGCGGCGGCCTCATCATGGGCGGCGTCTACGCCTGGCTCAACCGCGGCGTCTCCCCGCTGCGCAGCTTCCCAATCGGCCACAAGACGGTCTAAGTACTCTCCCCCGGGGCGCGGATGCGCCCCTTTCCCAAGCGCCTACACAAACTGCCGCACAAGCGCCACCAACGCCACCACGACGATGATGCCGCGCAGTACGGAGTTTGGAAGGCGCTTTGCTATTTGCGATCCGCCCACGCCGCCAATCAGGCCGCCCGCGGCGACGATGAGCACCCCGAGCCACACAATCTCCGCCCCGAAGAACGCCCACGCAACGAGGTACACCAGCGCCGCGGTGATGTTGACAAACAGGGACAAGAAGTTCTTCACCGGGTTGACGTCCTTGAGCGAACGCCCCGTCGCCACGGACATAATGGCCATGTACAAAATCCCCTGCGCGGCGGTGAAGTAGCCCCCGTAGACCGCGGCGGCCCCCATCGGCGCGATCAGCTGGGGACGCTTCCACGCCTGGCCACCAGCACCGCCCGGCTCCCCCGGTGCACCCGCCGCAGCTCGCTGCCCGAGCCACGCGGTGAGCCTCGGCTGGAAAATCACCATGAGCAGCGCCACCACGATGAGCACCGGCACGAGAAAATCCAGCGTGCTCGACGGCGACGACAACAACAGGAGCGAGCCGGTCGCCGAGGCGAGGATGGTCACGACCACCATGGGCGCGAGATATGGGAGCTCCTTTTTGATCTCCTTGCGATAGCCCATCACCGAGCCGAACGACGCGAACACCATGCCCGTCGTATTCGTGCGCACCGCCACCCCGGGCGGCAACCCCAGCGCCATGAGCACCGGAAGCGTGAGCAGCGAGCCGGAGCCCACCGCGGAATTGATCGCCCCCGCCATCATCGCCATCACAAACAACAGCAGCGCGCTCAGCGGCTCCATTTCGTCCTCCTCTGTTGATCTACATCGCTGATTCTCCGGCCCGGAAGCCGGCCCACTCGTTCGCGTCAGGTGCGAACACAGCCGAGGAGAACGCTACCTCCCCGCCACCGCCGGTGACTTCAAGCGCCGCCCCGTCCGCGGTGCACACCAGCTCACCTGCGGCGCAGTCCGCCCAGCGCATGAAACCGTCGACGGTGACGGACAGCGTGCCGCGGACCGCACCAGTGGGCGGGGCCGGGTGCGGCGCCCAGGCGATGGTCGCGCCGACGTTGCCGTCCACGTCGACGAGCTCGGCCGCGCGCGGCTCGGCACCGAGTTCGCTGCGCCACACGACCATCTCATCTTCGTTGTGGGGGAGGCGGAGGGTGGTGTGGACGGTGGCGTCGATAAGCGAAAGCTCCCGGGGAAGCGTGAGCTGGTGCACCCACCCCTCCGCGGCGAGCGTGGGCGTGTCGTCGCGGGCGGGCAGGCCCATCCAGCCCAGCATGAGTGCGCCGGGGCCGAAGTTGATGAGCTGCGGGGCGTAAAACTGGTGGCCGTAGTCCAGCGGGGTAAAGCCCGTGATGACCTCGAAGCGCAGGCCTTCGAGACGGCCCACGACGTAGCCGCACTCGTCAGAGTCCGCGAACTGCGGGCAGAAGACGAGCACATCGAGCTCCTCGCCGGTGGACTGATCCGTCATGCGCACCAGGTTCGGGCACTCCCACATGTGGGCGGACGCGGTGTTGTAGTCCAAGCCGACGAACTCGATGGGGCCGGCGTACTCCCACGACTCCAAATCGTCGGAGGTGTACACCACGACCGCGCCCGTGTTGGACTCGCTGCGCGCGCCGATGAGCATCCGCCACGAGCCGTCCGGGGCCTGGGTCACGTGGGGGTCACGGAAGTCCGAGGTGAATCCCTCCGGGAAGCCGTTGATGATCGGATTGTCGGCGCGCCGCCGGTAGGTCCCGCCCAGCGGCCCCTGGACGTCCTGCACATCCACGACGTTCTGGCTCGTGCGGTGCTCGTGCTCGGCGTCGGCGTCAGCGTCCAGGTTTCCGGTATAGAACAGGCGCATGCGCCCGTCGTGCACCACCGAAGACCCCGAAAAGCAGCCGTCCGCGTCGTACGGAAAGTCCGGGTAGAGCGCGTCGGGCAGGTGGTAGAACTCGCCGCTGCCAAGCCTGGTCACCGCGTGGCCCCAGCCGGTGCGGCGCTGCCCGTGCGGGAAGGCCGGGTCGTGCTGGTAAAACACGTGGAGCTCGTCGCCGATCAGCGTGAGCCCGTTCGGGTCGTTGAGGCGGCCCTGGGGCGGGGTGAGGTGAAACTTCGGGCGGTACGTCATGGTGCATAGTTTAGGGTGAGGGGCATGATTACCGTGTGTGGCGAAGCCCGCGTTGACCTCGTGCCCACCACCACCGACGCGCTCGGGCCGCTCCAGCCTGCGCTTGGTGGCGGCCCGTTCAACGTCGCCCGCGCGCTCGGCCGCGAGGGCCTCCTCGCGCTTCGGGAGGACGAGTGGGCGGACATCTTGTCCTTCGCCGCCCACGCGGGTGCGCTCACCGTCTCGCGCACGGGAGCAGAAACGCCCGCCCTGGAAGACGTTCTTGCCTTCCAGGGCGGGCGTGCGCTGCGCTAGCTTCGGCTGCTACTCCACAGTCACAGACTTGGCCAGGTTGCGCGGCTGATCCACGTTCAGGCCGCGGGCCTCCGCAACGGCGCAGGCGAAGATCTGCAGCGGCACCGTGGACAGGATCGGCTGCATGAGGCCGGCGGACTCCGGAATGCGGATGACCTCGTTGGCGTACTGGTTGACGTCCTCGTCGCCCTCCTCCGCGATCACGATGGTCACGGCGCCGCGGGCGCGGACCTCCTGGATGTTGGAGACAACCTTGGCGTGGAGGTTATTGCGCGAGTGCTTGGAGGGCACGATGATGAACACCGGCTGCCCCTCCTCCACGAGCGCGATCGGGCCGTGCTTGAGCTCGCCGGCGGCGAAGCCCTCCGAGTGCAGGTACGCGACCTCCTTGAGCTTCAGCGCACCCTCGAGCGCGACCGGGAAGCCCACGTGGCGCCCCAGGAACAGCACCGACTTGGCGTTTGCCAGGTCCTTGCCCAGCTGCTTGACCTGGTCCTCGTTGTCCAGGACCTTCTGCAGCTTGTCCGGCATGGCCTGCAGCTCATCCACCACGCCGCGGATCTCGTCCGCGTACTTGTCGCCGCGCACCTGGGACAGGTACAGGGCGAGCAGGTAGGACGCCACGATCTGGGAGATGAACGCCTTGGTGGACGCCACGGCGATCTCCGGGCCGGCGTAGGTGTACAGGACCGCGTCGGACTCGCGCGGGATGGAGGAACCGACGGTGTTGCAGATCGCGATGACCTTCGCGCCCTGCTCACGGGCGTGGCGCACGGCCATCAGGGTGTCCATGGTCTCGCCGGACTGGGACACGGCGACCACAAGGGTCTGCTCGTTGACGATCGGGTCGCGGTAGCGGAACTCGTGCGCGAGCTCCACCTCCGTGGGGATGCGGCACCAGTGCTCGATGGCGTAGCGCGCGACCTGGCCCGCGTAGGAGGCGGTGCCGCAGGCGACGATGATGATCTTGTTGATGGAGCGGAGCAGCGATTCGTCGATACGCAGCTCGTCCAGCGTCAGGGCACCCTCCTCGTTGAAGCGACCGTAGAGCGTGTCGCGGACTGCCGACGGCTGGTCGTGGATCTCCTTCTCCATGAAGGAGTTGTAGCCGCCCTTTTCCGCTGCGGTGACGTCCCACTCGACGCGGAACGGCTTGCCCTCGGCCTGCTCGCCGTCGAAGGAGGTGATCTCGTAATCGTGCGCCGTCAGGGTGACAATCTGGCCGTTGTCCATCTCCACCGCGTCGCGGGTGAACTCGATGAAGCCGGAGACATCGGAACCGAGGAAGTTGCGGTCCTCGCCCAGGCCGATGACCAGCGGGGAGTTCAGGCGCGCAGCGACGATGCGGTCCGGGTGATCCGCGTGGATGGCCAGCAGAGTGAAGGCACCCTCGAGGCGGTTCGCGGTGATCTGCATCGCCTTGGTCAGGTCGCCGTCAGCCTCGTTGTCGTAGACATCGAGCAGGACGGTCGCGGCGACCTCAGTATCGGTCTCGGAAATAAAGGTGTGGCCCTTCTCCTCCAGCTCGTGGCGCAGGGAGGCGAAGTTCTCAATGATGCCGTTGTGCACCACCGCGAGGCGGCCGTTGCCCACTACGTGCGGGTGCGCGTTCGCGTCGGTCGGGCCGCCGTGCGTGGCCCAGCGGGTGTGGCCAATGCCCAAGTTGGAGCCCGGGAGCGGGGCCTTTTCAATCTCCGCCTCCAGGTCTGCGACCTTGCCCGCCTTCTTGCGGTGCTCGATCGCGTTGCCGCTCATCACGGCGACGCCAGCAGAGTCGTACCCTCGGTACTCCAGCCTGCGCAAACCTTCAATAATCACGCCCAGGGCGTCGTGCTCGCCCGACGCGGGGTCACCAATATATCCAACGATTCCACACATAGCGACCAGAATACACGGGGTACACCATTGCTCCGAGTTCGCGCGCGCTTAATTGGATACGACAACCTTTGCGTTGTCGCCCTCGCCGTCCACCCGGACCGCGTACGTGGTGATGGTGTGGTTGTCTCCCTGCAACGATGCACCGTCGTCAAGATAGAACCTCTGCTTGAGCAACGGCGAAGCAATCGTGGGGCGCCCATCGACCTCCCCCACGATACCGCGCGAGAGCACGCCGGCACCCGTGTACGGATCGATGTTGTCCACCACGTACAGCTGCTCGCCGTCGACGGTGCGGAGTCGGAACACCGCTACCTGCGTCTCGCCGGGCAAGAGTGCAGCGACGCCCACGCCCACCGAGAGGTCCTTCAGTGCACAAATCACTGTGTCTGTCATTTTTCTCCCAATCTCTAGTGATTCACACTGGCTAGTTGGCAGCGCCAACGGTCGGGGTCATCAACGGGACCTTTCGACCACCTTGCGGGTGCTCTTCAAACTGCACGGTGGGGTCCGGGGTACCCGGCGCATTAATAAAGGACACGAAGCGCTTCAGTTTCTCCGGATCATTCAGCACGTCCTGCCACTCGTCCGAGTAGTTCGCTACGTGGTGGTCCATGAACGCCTCCAGGTCATCGGCAATACCCAGCGAATCATCCACCACCACGTCCCGGATGTGGTCGAGACCCCCCTCGACCTCCGCCTGCCAGGCGGCGGTGCGCTGCAGGCGATCGGCGTTGCGGATGTAGAAGGCCAAGTAGCGGTCGATGTAACGGATCAGGGGCTCGTCGGTGAGGTCCTTGGCCAACAGCTGTGCCTGGCGCGGCGTCGCGCCACCATTACCACCCACGTACAGGTTCCAACCCTGCTCGGTAGCAATCACGCCAATATCCTTGCCTCGCGCCTCCGCGCACTCGCGGGCACAACCCGACACGCCCATCTTCAGCTTGTGCGGGGAGCGAAGACCTCGGTAGCGCAACTCCAAATTGATTGCCATAGCCACCGAGTCCTGCTGTCCGTAGCGGCACCAGTCCGTGCCCACGCAGGACTTCACCGCGCGCAGGGACTTGCCGTACGCCTGACCGGACTCCATCCCCACGTCGATCAGTCTGCGCCAGATCTCCGGAAGGTCCTCGGTGCGCGCGCCGAACATGGCGATACGCTGGGCACCGGTGATTTTGAGGTAGAGGCCGAAGTCCTCGGCGATGCGCCCCATCTCCTGCAGCTGTGCCGGGGTCACGTTGCCTGCCGGCTGGCGCGGGATCACGGAGTAGGTTCCGTTCTTCTGCATGTTGCCCAACATGCGGTCGTTCGTATCCTGCAGACCGGCGCTCGCCCCGTCGAGCACGTGATTTTCGGTATGCATGGACGCCACAATGTTCGCGAACGTTGGCTTGCACACCTCGCAACCGCCACCGGTGCCGAAGCGCTCAATGAAGGTCGGGAAGTCTGTAATACCGGTGGAGCGGGCGATTTCGAAAAGCTCGGCGCGCGATTGCTGGAAGTGGGGGCACACGGCCTTCGATTGCTCAATGCCTTCGGCTTCCAAAATGCCCTTGAGCAGCGGGATACAGGACCCGCACGAAGTACCGGCGCGGGTCGCGCCCATGAGCGTTTCCACCGAGTGGCACCCCTGGCCGATGGCCGCACGGATTTCACCCTTGGACACGTTGTTGCAGGAACAGATTTGCGCCGCGTCCGGGAGATCGCCCGCACCAATGGCGGTGGTCCCCGCCCCAGACTCGGGGGCAATCAGGCTGACAGGGTCGCCCGGCAGCTCGGAGCCAACCATCGGGCGCAGCATCGAGTAGTTCGAGGCCTCGCCGACCAAAATTCCGCCGATGAGGCGCTTGCCCTCCGCGTCCAGGATGAGCTTCTTGTACACGCCCGAGACCGGGTCCTGGATGTGCAGCTCCTTGTGGCCCTCGTCGGCATTGAACGCGTCGCCGAAGGAGGCGACGTCCACGCCCATGAGCTTGAGCTTGGTGGACATATCCGGGTCCTCGAAGTCGGGACCTTCCTCGCCCGCCAGGCGCGCCGCCACAATCTGCGCCATGGTGTTGCCGGGCGCGACCAGTCCGTACGTCTTGCCATCCACCGCTGCGCACTCGCCGATGGCGGAGATGTGCTCGATGGAGGTTCGGCACTGGCGGTCGGTGAGGAAGCCACCGCGTGGCCCGAGTTCCAGGCCAGCGTCCGGGCCCATCGTGTCGCGCGGGCGGATGCCGGCGGAGAAGATCACCAGGTCGGTCTCGATCTGGCCGTCTTCGCCCAGGTCCAACACGACGGCCCCCTCGCGCTGCGTCGACGGCTCGATGGCGCGACTGGTCACCCCGACGTGGACGTCCACGCCCATCTGGCGGATCGCCTGCGAGAGCATCTCGCCGCCTGCGTCATCCACCTGCAACGGCATGAGCCGCGGGGCCATTTCTACAACGTGTGTTTTCGCGCCCATGTGCTGAGCAGCGCCTGCCGCCTCAAGCCCAAGGAGGCCACCGCCAATCACCACGGCGGTCGCTTCGCCGTGCGTGCCCACCACGCCCTCGATCGCCGCGCGGATACCGTCCATGTCGTCGAGCGTGCGGTAGACGTGCACCTGCGGCAGCTCATTGCCCGGGAGGCGCGGCACGAACGCGCGCGAGCCGGTGGCAAGGACGAGTTCTTCGTAGGCGAACACGCGGCCGTCGTCAAGCACAAGCTCCTTC
Organism: Corynebacterium sp. NML180780; assembly: GCF_007786415.1. Classification (NCBI taxonomy): domain Bacteria; kingdom Bacillati; phylum Actinomycetota; class Actinomycetes; order Mycobacteriales; family Corynebacteriaceae; genus Corynebacterium; species Corynebacterium sp. NML180780. Next base: position 169,637 of record NZ_VNKN01000001.1, read on the forward strand.
GCCTCAGGCTTAATCGACACCGCGCGTCCCGGCACCACTGTGACATTTTCCGGGAGACGGTCGAGGTAGAGCGCCTCGCGGTCCCAGTTGCCCACGTAGCTGGACAGCTGCACGCGGTCGTAGGCGTAATCCTCGGTCTCACGGTTGATCACCGTGATCTGCGCGTCCGGGCGCCGCGCCGAAATCTCTTGGGCAAAACGGTGCCCAACCATGCCGAAGCCCACGACCAGAATCTCGGCATGGGTGGTCTGCGTACTCATAAAACCGTCCTTTGCAGTAGGGGCGGCGCGGCTGCGCCAATTACCCCCGATCGTACCGGCTAAAAAGCGGTGCGCGGTGGCTTTCCCCCAACAGCCAGTTCGCCGGCACCTCCGCGTCCCCTACCCCATCACGCCGGTCAATTTCCCGTGGAACGCGCTCGAACGCTCGCCCATCCCCACGAAGGTCACCGTCTTCCCGTACTGGGCGTAGCGCTGCTCGATGGAATCCAGCGCAGCGATCGTGGACGCATCCCACAGGGTGGCCTCGCTGAGGTCCACCACCACCCGTTCCGGGTCGGCGGAGTACCGAAACAGCGTGGTCAAGTCGTTCGAAGACGCGAACAGGAGCTGGCCGCGCACCGCGTAGCGCGCCTCACCGTCGACCTCCTCGCGGGTGACCTCCACCAGGTGCGCCACGTTACGCACGAACACCACGGACGCCGCGAGCACGCCGACCACCACGCCGATGGCCAGGTTGCCCGTCAGGATCACCACGACCACGGTAAGCGCCATAATGACCGTCTCAGACAGCGGGAGCTTGCGCAGCGTGGACGGGCGCACCGAGTGCCAGTCAAAACTGCCGATGGCCACCATGATCATCACGGCCACGAGCGCTGCCATGGGGATCTGGCCGACCAGCTCATTGAGCAGCAGCATCAGCCCAAGCAGGAACGTGCCGGCGAGGAAGGTGGACACGCGGGTGCGCGCGCCCGACGCCTTGACGTTGATCATGGACTGCCCAATCACAGCGCAGCCGCCCATACCGCCGAAGAGGCTGGAGACCATGTTCGCGGCCCCCTGCCCGATCCCCTCGCGGGTCTTGTTGGAGTGGGTATCCGTGATCTCATCGATGAGTTTCGCCGTCAGCAGCGACTCCATGAGCCCCACCAGCGCCACCGCCAGCGCGTACGGGGCCACCACCTTGAGCGTGTCCAGTTCCCACGGGATCTGCGGCACCACCATGTGCGGCAGGGAGCGCGGTAGCTCGCCGCGGTCCCCCACGGTTGGCACGTCGATGCCAAACCCGATCACTACCGCGCTGACCACCACGATGGCCACGAGCGGCGGCGGCACCGCTTCCGTGATGCGCGGCATGGCAATCACGATGACCAGGCCGAGTGCGACGAGCGGGTAGACGGCGGCGGGGACGCCGAACAGCTCGGGCAGCTGCGCCGAAAAGACCATGATGGCCAGTGAGTTCACAAAGCCCACCATGACGCTGCGCGGGATGAACCGCATCAGTTTGGCCACCCCGAGCAGCGCCAGCACAATCTGGAACACGCCGGCGAGCATGATCGTGGCCAGCAGGTAGTCGTAGCCGTGCGCGCGCACGAGTGGCGCGACCACGAGTGCGACCGCGCCGGTCGACGCCGAGATCATGGCCGGCCTCCCGCCAACTATCGCCGTGACCGTCGCCATGATGAACGACGAGTACAGCCCCACCTTGGGGTCCACGCCCGCGATCACGGAGAAGCTGATCGCCTCCGGAATCAGCGCCAGGCCCACGACGAGCCCGGCCAGCACCTCCTTGCTCAGGATCCGCGGCGTTCGCAGCGCCTCCCACACTGTTGGCCGGGGCGCGTAGCGCTCGCCGGCCTGGGCGGTCAGCGTTTCCACAGGCATCAGGTCCTCCGGGTCTCGGGGTCAGCGACGTACACACTGTAGTACCGCGCCCGGGCAGATGCCTATCGACGCCTACTTGCCCGCCACGGTGGCGTCGATAAGCATGCAAAAACCGCACCCCCTTGGAGAGGGTGCGGTTGGTGCGGGGTCCGCTAGGGACTAGCGAGCCTTCTCGACGATCTCGACGAGACGGAAGTGCTTGTCCTTGGACAGCGGGCGGGTCTCCTCGATGAGGACCAGGTCGCCGACGCCGGCGGTGTTGTCCTCGTCGTGAGCCTTGACGCGGTTGGTCGTGCGGACAATCTTGCTGTACAGGCCGTGGGACTTGCGGTCCTCGACCTCAACGACGATGGTCTTGTCCATCTTGTCGGACACGACGTAGCCGCGGCGGCGCTTCTGCACTGCCTTCTGGGTGTTCTGTTCAGTCACGTTTGCCTCACTCATGATTAAGCCTCAGCTCCCGGGACGACGGACAGGCCGAGCTCTCGCTCGCGCAGCACGGTGTAGATGCGTGCGATGTCGCGCTTCACGGTGGAGATGCGGCGGTTGTTGGTCAGCTGGCCGGTCGCGAGCTGGAAGCGCAGGTTGAACAGCTCTTCCTTCGCGTCGGACAGGCGGCTCTTCAGCTCTTCATCGGTGAGTTCGCGGAACTCAGATGCGGGGGTACCGTTCGCCATTAGTACTGGTCCTCCTTCTTGATGATGCGAGTCTTGCACGGAAGCTTCGCAGCCGCACGGCGCAGAGCCTCGATGGCAACCTCGTCATTCGGGTAGGACATCTCGAAAAGGATGCGACCCGGCTTCACGTTGGCAACCCACTTCTCCACCGGGCCCTTACCGGAACCCATACGCACGCCGAGCGGCTTCTGGGTCAGCGGGCGGTCCGGGAAGATGTTGATCCAGACCTTGCCGCCACGCTTGACGTGGCGGTTGATGGCAATACGGGATGCCTCAATCTGACGGTTGGTGATGTAGGCCGGCTCGAGTGCCTGCAGGCCCCAGTCACCGAAGTTAATGGTGTTCCCGCCCTTGGACACGCCACGACGGTTCGGGCGGTGCTGGCGGCGGTACTTCACGCGCTTAGGGATAAGCATGTGTTTAGCCCTCCTGCTTCTTCTCGGCGCGCTGGCGGCGCTGGCCGCCGCGACGCGGGCGACGGTCGCCGCGGCCACGGCGCTCGTTGGACGGAGCGTTGAGCTCGGACTCGCGGACACCGCCAACAACGTCGCCCTTGTAGATCCAGACCTTGACGCCGATGACGCCGAAGGTGGTGTGGGCTTCTGCGGTGCCGTAGTCGATCTCCGCACGCAGGGTGTGCAGCGGCACACGGCCTTCGTGGTAGCGCTCGACGCGGGACATTTCAGCGCCACCCAGACGGCCAGAGGTCATCACCTTGATGCCCTTGACCTGCGGGTTGCGCATTGCGGACTGGATAGCCTTGCGCATTGCGCGACGGAACGCAACACGGTTGACCAGCTGCTCAGCGATGGACTGTGCAACGAGGGTCGCGTTGGCGTCAACGTTCTTGACCTCGAGGATGTTGAGGGCGACCATCTTGCCGGTGAGCTTCTCCAGCTCGCGGCGGATGCGGTCAGCCTCAGCACCGCGGCGGCCAATCACAATGCCCGGGCGGGCGGTGTGAATGTCAACGCGGACGCGGTCGCGGGTGCGCTCGATGTTGACGTCGGCGATGCCGGCGCGCTCGAGGCCCTTGGACAGGAATTCACGGATCTTGATGTCCTCGTGAACGTAGTCTGCGTAGTTCTTGTCGGCGTACCAGTGGGACTTGTAGTCAGCGGTGATACCCAGGCGCAGGCCGTGTGGGTGAATTTTCTGGCCCATTACTTAGCCCCTTCCTTGGACTCGACAACGACGGTGATGTGGGACGTGCGCTTCCGGATCTGGAAGGCGCGGCCCTGGGCGCGCGGCTGGTAGCGACGCATAGTGGGGCCTTCGTTGGCCCAGCACTCGGACACGACGAGCGTGCGCGGGTCCAGACCGAAGTTGTTCTCGGCGTTGGCAGCTGCGGAAGCAACAACCTTCGCAACATCCTTGGACGCTGCCTGCGGCGCGTACTTCAGGATGGCGAGTGCCTCAGATACGGACTTACCGCGGACGAGGGCCAGCACGCGGCGGGCCTTCATCGGGGAAGTGCGGACGAACTTGGCCGTCGCGGATGCAGTGGTGATTGTGTCAGCCATTGCTTATCGACGTCCCTTCTCTACCTTGACGTGACCCTTGAAGGTCTTGGTTGGTGCAAACTCGCCGAGCTTGTGACCGACCATGGACTCATCGACAAACACCGGGACATGCTTACGGCCGTCGTGGACGGCGAAAGTGTGTCCGATGAAATCGGGGAGAATGGTCGAGCGGCGGGACCAGGTCTTGATGACCTGCTTGGTGCCGGCCTCGTTCTGAGCATCCACCTTGTTGAGGAGGTGCTCATCGACGAACGGGCCCTTCTTCAGGCTGCGTGGCATGTCTGTTTACCTCCTCTTAGCGCTTCTTGTTCTTCGAGCGACGACGACGCACGATCATGTTGTTGGAGTAACGGTTCGGGTTGCGGGTACGGCCTTCCTTCTGGCCCCACGGGGAAACCGGGTGACGGCCACCGGAAGTCTTACCCTCACCACCACCGTGCGGGTGGTCGACCGGGTTCATGACAACACCGCGGACAGTGGGCCTCCAGCCCTTCCAGCGCATACGGCCGGCCTTGCCCCAACGGATGTTGATCTGGTCAGCGTTGCCAACCTCGCCCACCGTTGCGCGGCAGCGGATGTCCACGCGACGGATCTCGGAGGACGGCATACGCAGCACGGCGTAGGAGCCTTCCTTACCCAGCAGCTGGATCGAAGACCCAGCGGAACGGGCAAGCTTGGCGCCAGCACCGGGCTTGAGCTCCACAGCGTGGATGGTGGTACCGGTCGGGATGTTGCGCAGCGGAAGGTTGTTGCCAACCTTGATGTCCGCGTTAGCGCCCGACTCGATCACGGTGCCCTGCTTCAGGCCCTTCGGCGCAATGATGTAGCGCTTCTCACCGTCGTAGTAGTGGAGCAGTGCAATGTTTGCGGTGCGGTTCGGGTCGTACTCGATGTGAGCGACCTTTGCCAGCACGCCGTCCTTGTCGGAACGGCGGAAGTCGATGACGCGGTAGCGACGCTTGTGGCCGCCGCCGCGGTGACGAGTGGTGATGTGGCCGTGGGTGTTACGGCCACCCTTCTTCGGGAGCGGGCGCAGCAGCGACTTTTCCGGGGTCGAGCGAGTGATCTCGTCGAACTCGGAAACGGAGCTGGCACGGCGACCCGGAGTTGTCGGCTTGTATTTACGAATAGCCATAGTGTGTCCTTTTCTATCGGTGTCTTCTGCAGCAGCCGCTGTTAGGCGGTTGCACCGCCGAAGATGTCGATGGAGTCGCTGCCCTCGCGGAGAGTGACGTAGGCGCGCTTGGTGTCCTTGCGCTTGCCGTAGCCGGTGCGGGTGCGCTTGCGCTTGCCCTCACGGTTGGCGGTGTTCACCGAAGCGACGTCGACGCCGAAGATCTCTTCCACGGCGATCTTGATCTGGGTCTTGTTAGCAGACGGGCTGACATAGAACGTGTAGGTGTTCTGCTCCATCAGCGCGTAGGTCTTCTCGGAGAGGACCGGGGCGATGATGATGTCGCGCGGGTTAACAGTCTTAGCCATTTACTTCTCCTCCTCCGCAGCGGTGGCGGTAGCCTGTGCCGCGTCGCGGTTGATGAAGGTGTGCAGTGCCTCGACCGAGAAGACCACGTCGTCTGCGTTGAGCACGTCGTAGGTGTTCAGCTGACCCGGCTCGATGATGTGGACGCCCGGCAGGTTCCTTGCGGAAAGACGGGAGTTGTTGTCATCGCGGCCGATCACCAGCAGAACGGACTTACGGTCGGTCAGGCGCTCCAGGAAGGTGCGTGCAGACTTGGTCGAGGGCTTCTGGCCCGGGACCAGGTCCTCAACGACGTGGATGCGTGCGTTACGCGCGCGGTCGGTGAGGGCACCTACGAGAGCTGCCTTAATCATTTTCTTGGGGGTGCGCTGCGCGTAGGAACGCGGCTGCGGACCGTGAACGGTGCCGCCGCCGGTGAACTGCGGAGCGCGGATGGAACCCTGGCGGGCACGGCCGGTGCCCTTCTGGCGGAACGGCTTCTTACCACCGCCGCGCACGTCGGCGCGGGTCTTGGTGGCGTGGGTTCCCTGACGAGCTGCTGCGAGCTGTGCGGTGACAACCTGGTGCAGCAGCGGGATGGAAGCTTCGCGGTCAAAAAGTTCTGCCGGAAGCTCTACGGAACCGTTGGTCTTTCCGTCAGCGGTGTGGACGTCAAGCGTCAGGTTCGTCATGCGTGAGCACCGCCCTTCACTGCGGTCTTGACGGTAACAACGCTGCCCTTGGCGCCCGGGATTGCACCCTTGACCAGGATCAGATTGTTGTCGCCGTCGATGCGTTGGATCTTCAGGTTCTGGGTGGTAACGCGGTTACCGCCCATGCGGCCAGCCATGCGCTTGCCCTTGAAGACACGGCCCGGGGTAGCACAGCCACCGATGCCGCCGACGCGGCGGTGGGAGGCCTGGTTACCGTGTGCGGCACCCTGGCCGGCAAAGCCGTGGCGCTTCATCGCGCCGGCAAAGCCCTTGCCCTTGGTGGTGCCGACGACGTCGACGAACACGTCGCCGTCGAAGATGGTGGCGTTGTATTCCTGGCCGACCTCGTACTCGGAGGTATCGTCCATGCGGATCTCCGCAACAACGCGACGCGGCGTCACGCCAGCCTTCTTGAAGTGGCCAGCCTGCGGCTTCTTGGACTTACGGGGGTCAATGTCGCCGTAAGCAATCTGGATGGCGTCGTAGCCATCGGTCTCTTTGGTACGGATCTGGGTGACCACACACGGCCCAGCCTCGACGACGGTCACCGGGATTACGCGGTTCTCATCGTCGAAGACCTGGGTCATGCCGAGCTTCTTACCCAGAATGCCCTTGATCTGGTTCTCAGACATGTATTAGTTCTCCACTACTGAACGTTTTGGGGATCTCTTGCTTACTGGATGTTCACGTCGACGCTTGCCGGAAGGTCGATGCGCATGAGCGCGTCAACGGTCTTCGGCGTCGGATCGAGAATGTCGATGAGGCGCTTGTGAGTGCGCATCTCGAAGTGCTCGCGAGAGTCCTTGTACTTGTGGGGAGAACGAATAACGGCGTACACGTTCTTTTCGGTGGGCAACGGCACCGGTCCAACGACGCGGGCACCCGTGCGGGTGACCGTAGCAACGATCTTCTTCGCAGATGCGTCGATCGCCTCGTGGTCGTAGGCCTTGAGCCTGATGCGGATCTTCTGTCCCGCCACGCTTACCTCTTCCTCGCATCCCCACTTTCAATTCCCGCCTCGCTCGTAGTTGAACGAGGCAAAGACGAAGCGGTGGGGTTTGTAGCTTCTAGTTTCTCTATAACGTTGTCCGGGCTGGGCCCATGGCTCAACGCCAGTGTCGTTTCATTGACTTCTTGACACTTCCGGAAGGTGACAAGGCGCTAGCAAATAACTGCGCGCTGCAAGTCAGTGCTTCTGCCTCGGCGCGTGCCGGGGTGCAAGACTCGGAAGGGTGCGTGACCCTTGCGTACTGCCGCTGTTTATTTGCCATGGCGCCTTCTCCGGTCCTGCCCGTGTCTCATGGCAGGCCCTTCAACCGAAGGTGTCATGTTTACCGGACCATCGCGCTTGCGCGCCATGTTTCGGCAACCCGAGTATTAAAGCACGTCCTCCTCATTTACGCAAGCCCGAGCTTTTTCGCTTCTCGACGCCCCCACCTCCCCCTCATCCCGCCACCCCAAAGATTGCAACTTAATACCAATTCGTGCCGGGTCTCCTCAACGCCCGGAGCCTCGGCGCGGAAAATGTGTACCCTTGTTTGCTGAGCCCGCTCATCCATCAGTTCATCGCTTGTACGCAGGTGGAACGGGCCGATTTTTCTACAGCTACAAAACGCAGTGAAGGAAGGACCAGTCATGGCCGATCACACTCTGAACGAGAACACCCCTGCCCCCACCGACTCCACCTCGACCGCCGTGGACGCCGAGCAGACCCGTCCGCGCAACGAGAACCTGGAGTCCGACTCCGGCTCCACCGTCATCGATGACAACGTCGTGGGCAAGATCGCCGGCATCGCTGCACGCGAGGTCTCCGGCGTGTACAACCTGGGCGGCGGCGCTGCCCGTATGTGGGGCGCGGTCCGCGAATCTCTGACCTCCTCCACCAACGTCCAGCAGGGCGTCAACGTGGCTGTCGAGGACGGTCACACCTCCGTCGCCGTGGCGATCATCGCTGAGTACGGCGTGGCTATCCACGAGCTGGCGAACGCGATCCGCGAGAACGTTACCGTCGCGCTGACCCGCATGACCGGCCTGATCGTTGACCGCGTCGACGTCACCGTGCACGACGTGCACCTGCCGGAGCAGGAGGACGAGTCCGACAACGAGGACGCTGCATTCCAGTCCAATAACCAGGCGCTGGGTCAGTAGTTATGGCGCGGACCCCCATCACCCTTGAGGTCGGGGAAGCCGTCCGCGACAGTGCGCTCGGTGTTCCCGGTGTCGCTGCCCTGGACAATGGCCGCGTCGGCGAGGTAGCGCTCCTGCTGCCAAAGGCCCGCATCGACGGCTTGCGCCAGGTCGCCCGCAACGACGACCGCGGCATCGAAGTGCACATCGTCTTCGACACGGCGTCGGGGCGCGACATTCAGTCAGTAGCCGAGGATGTCCGCTCCGCCGTACTCGGCGCGACGGACCTCCCGTTCGTTGACGTCGTCGTGGCCGACGCACGGTAGGCACCCGGATCTCGTCTCATGCGGCTGAGCGCCGCCCCGCCACCCGCGGGGGCGCACGGCCACCAATCCCCGAAAAGTGGTATTGATATGAATCTTTCTTCCAATAAAACGCTGGCCGGCGTGATCATCGGCGTGGTCATCGCATTCTTCGTCATGTTCGGCGGATGGCTGGGCCTGCTTTGGCTGCTGCTATTCACCATCGTCGGTGGCGTCATCGGCGCGCAGCTCGACGGCCGCCTCGACATCGCCGAGATCCTGAGCACGAGCTCCGGTAAAGGCCGCAGCTAATGGGTACGACGTTCTACCACATCAGCGAGCGCTCAGTTGAGCGCATCGCCGAGGTGGCGGCTTCGTCGGTGCCCGGCACCCTCGCGGTGGATGCGAAGCTCGCCGGACTGGCCGGCCGCAGCTTCCCCAGAATTGATGTCCACCTCGACCGACAATCGGGTGTCGCGGCAATCGAAGCCGAGATCGCTACCGCCTACCCCGCGCCGATCGCCGCCATCACGGACGCCGTGCGCGCCACCGTGATCTCCCACGTGCGCACCCTCACCGGTCTGGACGTCTCGCGCGTCAACGTGTCCGTTTCCAGCGTGGAGGCGCAGGACCTGAACTCGCGCGTGACGTGGGACGACGTGGCAAGCCACTCCGCGTTTGCCATCCCGACGCCGATCAAAGTCAACCAGCTCAAGGTGACCTCTCCAGTGACGCGGGAGCGCCAACCGCTGAAGGCCATCCACGCGCGTTCCCTCGTGGACGACATGTGGGAGTTCAACACGCCGCGCCCGACGAAGGTCGCGTCGGTGCACGCGCCAGCCGCACCCACCGCGAGGTCCATCCGTGCGCCGAAACCGATGGACGTGCAGACGAAGGGCTTTGTGGCCGCAGGGCCGAGGCTCAGGGGCGTCGATAAGCCTGCTCCTGCGCAGCCGTGGTCCCCGCGCACCCCGGAGCCGCGCGTGCCAGCACCGTTCACCGTGAACTCCACGCAGCTCAAGCGCGTGCGGGTGCCGGAGCCCGCAGCGGTGCGCCGCACCGAGGTGCCGCCTCGCCGCAGGCTCACCGAGATCACCGCCGCCCCGCTGCGCCTGCGGAAGGTGGAGACGCGGCCGGCGCGCCCGCTGCGCAAGGTCACGGTCAACGCCACGCCGCTGCGCGAGCCTCAGGTCCCGACGCCGCAGCGCGTCGTCCGCCCGCGAGCGCCGCGCCCGCAACCGCTGAAACAGATCTCTATTACACCGGTGGTGAATAAGTATGACCGCACCCGATAGCACCTCCGCGCCGACTTACGACGCCACAGCACCGGTCGACCAGCCGCACACCCAGACCGTGCAGCCCACCGCACACCCGGCGGGCCCGCACCCGGGCGACGAGCCGCGGGCAAACCCCGCTGTCCGCTGGCTCACCCTGCTGATCGGTCTGATCCTGCTCGCGCTCGCCGCGGTGGTCGGCCGCGACCTGTGGTACTTCTTCCAAAACAGCAATTCCGACGATTCGTGGCTGCGCCCGGTCTTCGAGTTTGTCGGCCGCGCCACCATGGACGTCACCGCCGTGACGGTGGGCATCATCATCGCCATCATCGGTCTCGTGCTCATCGTCTACGCCTTCGTGCCCAGGGGACGCACGCACGTGCGTGTTGATTCGCCGGCGTCCATCTGGACCCGCCCGGTGGACATCGCGCGCAAGGCGACCCACACCACGCGCGCCGAGGTCGGCAACGCGCGCATCCAGTCCCGCGCGGACCGCAAGAAGCTGCGCGTGCAGGTCGAGGACGACGGCTCCGGTGCCGCGCTCCAGGAGCGCCTGACCTCGGTGCTGTCCGGCGAATTCCAGCGGCTCACCACCCCGCCCGCCATCAGCGTCAAGGTCACGCCGAAGCAGCAGAGCGCCTCGACCAGCACGGCGAGTGCGGAGAACCAGACCGGCAGCGCTGCCGACGCGTACGCCACGCCGGAATCAGCCGCAGAGATTTCCCAGCAGACCCAGGGGGTTCAGCGATGAGCAAGACACTGTCCTTCTTCGACCGACTCGTTGTGTTCCTCGTCGGCCTGCTCATGCTGGTCGCGGGGCTCATCCCCGTGGCCTACTACTGGGAAATCCCCTACGTGAGCGAGTACCTCAACCGCTTCGACCGCGAATCGCTGGGCACAACGCCCGACGAGTCCTGGTACCGCACGGCGCTGATCATCGCGTTCGTCGCTCTGCTGATTCTTGGCGCATGGTTCGTCCTGGCCAACATCCGCAGCCGCGCGTTCAGCACCCGCGAGATCATGTCCGCGGACTCGCAGCACGGCGACAGCACAATAAACGTTGCCCGTGTCGCCGACGCCGCCTGCGCGTTCCTGGAAAAGTCCGAGATGGTTACCGAGGCCCGCAGCAAGGTCTCCGTTGTGGGCAACCGCCCCACGGCGCGCTTCACCGTCACTGCGTCCCCGAGCTATTCGCTTGACGACGTCACGCGGTTCCTCGAAGCCGCCGACGAGGACTTCCGTCTGGCCAACCACACCATGGAGATTGACACGGTGTGGCAGCTGCACCTGGATAGGATCGTCGCGTAGCGCCCCGTGCCGCTGGACCGGCTCCTACACCTCCAGCAGCACGATCTGCGTCACTCGCCCCAGCGAGGCCGGCCCCGCGCCGCCTCCTGGGGCGATTTGCATGTCCTCCCCCACTGCACACCGCAGGATCCGCGACCACCGCAACTCCTCGCGAGCCGTCGCGCGGCGCCCCTCGGGCCGCCACACACGCAGACGCTGACCCAGCACGGCACGTGCGCCGTCCTCGAGCGCAACGAACCACCGGGCACCCCCAATGTCCCCGCGCTCCAGCCCCGCAAGTTCCGGCGCGTCCTGCGCGTCCAGCACCGTCACGAGCCTCACCACCCCAAGACGGTGCTGGAACCCTTCCGTGTCCTCGACGACGAGCGGCCTGCCCGGCCCCACGGGCCGAAACGCCGCGTACTTCCACACGCTGGGCATCTGATCCGGGTTCGCGCTTGAGCGCACCACCACGGTGCTGCCGTCCATGCTCACTTCATGTGCGGGTTCCTCGGTGGTGATCAGCACGGGTTGTTCCGGGAGCTCGCGCAGCAGCGCGGGGTGTTCGGCTTCGAGTTCGCGGAGCAGCCCCAGGAGTTCCTCGTCCGTGGTGCCGTAGGAGGCTCCCCGGTTTTGCAGCACGCCGATCAGCGCGGAGAGCGACAAGTCGGGTTGGCCCTCCCACGTGTCTCGGAGCGCGTCGAGGAGGGTGGGGATGCGGGTTGGGTCGTTGTGCACAGTTGCAGAGTCTAATCAGGCGCTGAATTCGGGCGCGCGAAAAGGGCCACCTCCCCTCGCGGGGTGGTGGCCCTTTGCTTATGCTCTGGTGATTACCAGATCAGCGACTGAATTAGTCGAGGATCTTGGTAACGCGGCCAGCGCCGACGGTGCGGGAGCCCTCGCGGATAGCGAAGCGCAGGCCCTCGTCCATAGCGACCGGCTGGATGAGCTCGACGGACATGTCGACGTTGTCGCCCGGCATGACCATCTCGGTGCCCTCCGGCAGCTTCACAACACCGGTAACGTCGGTGGTGCGGAAGTAGAACTGCGGACGGTAGTTGTCGAAGAACGGGGTGTGGCGGCCGCCCTCGTCCTTGGACAGGACGTAGACGGAACCCTCGAACTTGGAGTGCGGGGTGTAAGCGCCCGGTGCGATGACAACCTGGCCACGCTCAACGTCCTCGCGCTTCAGGCCACGGAGCAGCAGTGCTGCGTTGTCGCCAGCCTCAGCGGTGTCGAGGAGCTTGTTGAACATCTCGATGGAGGTGACGGTGGTCTTGGTGGCCTTGTCACGGATGCCGATGATCTCGACCTCGTCGTTGATGTTCAGGACGCCACGCTCAACACGGCCGGTCACAACGGTACCGCGGCCGGAGATGGTGAAGATGTCCTCAACCGGCATCAGGAACGGCTTGTCGGTCTCGCGCTCCGGATCCGGGATGGAGTTGTCGCAGGCTTCCATCAGGTCGATGACGGACTGGACCCACTTCTCGTCGCCCTCGAGAGCCTTCAGAGCGGAGATCTGGACGATCGGAGCTTCCTCGTCGAACTCCTGCTCGGCCAGCAGCTCGCGGACCTCCATCTCAACGAGCTCGATGATCTCTTCGTCGTCAACCATGTCGCACTTGTTCAGTGCAACGAGGATGTACGGGACGCCAACCTGGCGAGCGAGCAGCACGTGCTCACGGGTCTGCGGCATCGGGCCGTCGGTAGCAGCGACGACGAGGATAGCGCCATCCATCTGAGCAGCGCCGGTAATCATGTTCTTGATGTAGTCGGCGTGGCCCGGGGCGTCAACGTGTGCGTAGTGACGCTTCGGGGTGTTGTACTCCACGTGGGAGATGTTGATGGTGATGCCGCGCTCGCGCTCCTCCGGAGCCTTGTCAATCGCGTCGAACGCGAAGGCCTTGTTCTCCTCCGGGTAAGCGTCAGCGAGCACCTTGGTGATTGCGGCGGTGGTGGTGGTCTTGCCGTGGTCGACGTGACCGATGGTGCCGATGTTCACGTGCGGCTTGCTGCGCTCGAACTTTTCCTTTGCCACTGTATGTCCTCCTGGACTTCATGGTGGCTACGACCTTCGCAGCCACGTAGTTTACATTTGCCCTGCCCCGGCCCCGTTCACACGATGCCGAGGGCAATGACCATTTCACAATGTGCCAGTTACATGATCCTAGATATTTGGTGACCGTTTTTCAAACCGGTCGACCCGAAAAACCCGGATCTACCAAGTGAGTAACGGCCGGCTCAGACACCCACAGTCTGCGGACGACCCTCGACGGATCCTTCCGAGCTGTGCGGTGACTCAGCCCAGCCGTTACCCCTTTGGCGGGAGCGCCTCCCCCATCAGCCGGTACCTCCGCTGGCACGCGGAGCTACCGTCCGAGGAAGGTGCCGGGACGATGGACTAGTTGCCGTTGCGCTCGTCGATGATCTCCTGTGCGACGGACTGCGGAACCTCAGCGTAGGAGTCGAACACCATGGTGAAGTTCGCGCGGCCGGCGGTGGAGGAGCGCAGGTCGCCGATGTAGCCGAACATCTCGGACAGCGGCACCTTTGCCTTGACGACCTTCGCGCCGGAGCGGTCCTCCATTGCGTAGACCTGGCCACGACGGGAGCTGATGTCACCGTTGACGGTGCCCATGAACTCCTCCGGGGTCACGACCTCGACGGCCATGAGCGGCTCGAGCAGCACCGGCTTTGCCTTCGCAACTGCTTCCTTCAGCACCTGGGAGCCGGCCATCTTGAAGGCCATCTCGGAGGAGTCGACCTCGTGGTAGGCACCGTCTTCCAGGGTGGCCTTGATGTTCACCAGCGGGAAGCCAGCCAGGTAGCCGTACTGCATCGCGTCCTGGATACCAGCGTCGACGGACGGGATGTACTCCTTCGGAACGCGGCCACCGGTGACGGCGTTCTCGAACTTGTAGGTCGCGGACTCGCCCTCCTCCAGGGTCTCCGGATCCGGATCGTACGGCTCGATGGTGACGATGACCTTTGCAAACTGGCCGGAACCACCGGTCTGCTTCTTGTGGGTGTAGTCCAGGGACTCGACCTTCTTGCGGATGGTCTCGCGGTAGGCAACCTGCGGGTTACCAATGTTTGCCTCGACCTTGAACTCGCGCTTCATGCGGTCAACCAGGACGTCGAGGTGCAGCTCGCCCATGCCGCCGATGACGGTCTGGCCGGTCTCCTCGTCGAGCTTGACGGTGAAGGTCGGGTCCTCTTCCGCCAGCTTCTGGATAGCGGTACCCAGCTTCTCCTGGTCGGCCTTGGTCTTCGGCTCAATTGCCACCTGGATAACCGGATCCGGGAAGTCCATGGACTCCAGGATGATCGGGTGGTCCGGGTTGCAGAGGGTGTCACCCGTGGTGGTCTGCTTCAGGCCGATGAACGCGTAGATGTTACCGGCGTCGGCGTGCTCGACCGGGTTCTCCTTGTTCGCGTGCATCTGGAAGAGCTTGCCCACGCGCTCCTTGTTCTGCTTGGTGGAGTTGAGCATGTTCTCGCCCGGGATAGCCTGGCCGGAGTACACGCGCACGTAGGTGAGCTTGCCAAAGAACGGGTGGACGGCGACCTTGAAGGCCAGTGCGGAGAACGGCTCCTCCACGGACGGCTTACGGGTCATCGGGGTCTCGCCGTCGAGGGCGGTGCCGTGCACCTCGCCCACGTCGAGCGGGCTCGGCAGGTAATCGACGACAGCGTCGAGCAGTGGCTGGACACCCTTGTTGCGGTAAGCGGTACCGCACAGGACCGGGTAGATCTCGGAGTTGACCGTCATCTTGCGGATGGCAGCCTTGATCTCGTCCTTGGTCAGCTCCTCGCCGCCGAAGTACTTCTCCATGAGCTCCTCGTCGGACTCAGCGACTGCCTCGAGCAGCTTCTCGCGGTACTCCTCAGCCTTGTCCTTGAGGTCGGCCGGGATCTCCTCGATGGTCGGCTCTGCACCGGTCTCGACCTTGCCGCGCCAGGTGATGGCCTGCATGTCAATCAGGTCGACGACGCCGTCGAACTCGTCCTCAGCGCCGATCGGCAGCTGCATTACCAACGGCTTCGCGCCGAGGCGGTCGATGATGGTCTGCACGGTGAAGTAGAAGTCAGCGCCCAGCTTGTCCATCTTGTTGACGAAGCAGATACGCGGCACGTCGTACTTAGCAGCCTGGCGCCAGACCTGCTCGGACTGCGGCTCAACGCCCTCCTTGCCGTCGAACACGGCAACAGCGCCGTCGAGCACGCGCAGGGAGCGCTCCACCTCAACGGTGAAGTCCACGTGGCCCGGGGTGTCGATGATGTTGATCTGGTTGGAGTCCCAGAAACAGGTCACGGCAGCGGACGTAATGGTGATGCCGCGCTCCTTCTCCTGCTCCATCCAGTCGGTGGTGGAAGCACCGTCGTGGGTCTCGCCGACCTTACGGTTGATGCCGGTGTAGAAGAGGATGCGCTCGGTCGTGGTGGTCTTACCAGCATCGATGTGAGCCATGATGCCGATGTTGCGAACCTTGTGCAGGTCCTTAAGCACTTCTTGTGCCACGTTATTACCCCAACTTAAAAGTCGTCGACGCTCTGCAGACTCGGGGGAATCTCCAGCGGGCGCCTATGGCGAATAATTTCCTTTGTCAATTCTGCCACCTTTTTCATCAAATGGCAGGGTGAGTCGCGTCGGTCATTCCAAAAAACACCCGGACGCAACTGCACAACAACGATGCACGAAGCAGATATTCAATTTGCTTCTACGCAGTTGCGGCAGCTGACGTCCGGGTGTCATAGAAAAACCGTGCGCGCCGGTCATTACCAGCGGTAGTGGGCGAAGGCGCGGTTGGCCTCGGCCATCTTGTGCATGTCCTCGCGACGCTTCACGGAAGCGCCGAGACCGTTGGATGCATCCAGGATCTCGTTAGCAAGGCGCTCGACCATCGTGTTCTCACGACGCTGGCGGGTGAAGGTCACCATCCAGCGAAGTGCGAGGGTGTTGGAACGGCCGGGCTTGACCTCAACCGGGACCTGGTAGGTCGCGCCACCAACACGGCGGGAACGAACCTCGAGGTCCGGGCGGATGTTGCCCAGGGCCTTCTCCAGGGTGCCAACCGGGTCGGTGCCGGTCTTCTCGCGGCACGCCTCGAGTGCGCCGTAGACGATGCGCTCGGCGGTGGACTTCTTGCCGTCCTGCAGCACCTTGTTCACCAGCTGGGTAACAAGTTCGGACTGGTAAACCGGGTCCTTGACTACGGGACGCTTCGGAGCTTGCTGTTTACGCATTTCTGATTACTGTCCCTTCTTTGCGCCGTAACGGGAACGAGCCTGCTTACGGTCCTTGACGCCCTGGGTATCCAGTGCGCCGCGGATGATCTTGTAGCGGACACCCGGGAGGTCCTTCACACGACCACCACGCACGAGCACCATGGAGTGCTCCTGCAGGTTGTGGCCCTCACCCGGGATGTATGCGGAAACCTCGATGCCGGAGGTCAGGCGCACACGGGCGACCTTACGCAGTGCCGAGTTCGGCTTCTTCGGAGTGGTGGTGTACACGCGGGTGCACACGCCGCGACGCTGGGGCGAGCCCTTCAGCGCAGCGGTAGCCACCTTCTTGCTCTTATCGTGGCGGCCCTTGCGGACCAGCTGCTGAATAGTAGGCATTCACGCTCTTTCTGTTAAGCGGTGCGCGCTAAGGTGGCCGTACATGCAAAAATGGGGGCTCTTTTCGGGGCCCTGCCGTGTGCATGAACTACCTGACCGCGAGTGCGCAGCCGCACGGAGTTCGTATCTTTCCGCCACGCGAATTATCGCGAGCGAAACCTCATACAAGCTACATCACCCCGCGTCACAAGAGCAAATCGCTTATCGACGAGCCACCCGACGCCTCCTCATTTACACTGCAAGCATGTCGACCACGACCTCACCGCCGGGTGAGTTCTCCCAGTCTGCGCGCGAGATCGCAGCCGAGTCCGTCATCATTCCCGTACGCGCCGCCGGTCTCCTCCTCCGGCACCTCCCGCAGCTCATCACGTGTGTCTGCCTGGGCCTGACGGGACGCCAAGCCGTGATCTGGCTCGCGGTGTGGATTTCCAACTTCAGCAAGGTCGGGGCCAGCCTGGTGATGCCGCTTGCTCCGCTCTCCGTCATGGTCGCACTGATCTACGCCCTTTGGTACCTCCGCCCGTCGCTCCCCTTCCTCTCCCGGGCGATTCCGGGGCGGGAGGAGACGTCGTCACGCACGCGCCTGTTTTCGGCGGGCGGGATGCTGATTTCGTTTCTCACTGTGTACGCCACGCACGGCATGCTTAAGGAGGACCTCGCCGCGTTCCGCCGCGCCGCCACGAACGACGAATTCATGAACCAGGGCTTTGCCGCGGACTTTAGCCGGGTGTTCGTCGACGGCACCGCATCCCTGCTCGCCCTTATTATGGTGACGATCGTGCTGCGCAAGATTATTGGTTACTTCGCGCTGGCAGAACGCGGTCTCGGCCTCACCTATCTCGCCGCCTACCTCGACGTGCTGTGGATGTCCACCGTATCGATATTTGTGACCAACAAGCTCACAGACGTACATGATTGGGCGCTGAGCAGGCGGGGAATTGCGCCCGCGTACGACCGCTACGTGGACCTGAGGGACGGCATTGCCGAGCACACAGGCATCCTCGCCAGCGCCTGGGATTGGCTGGCGGAGGCGTTACCGGTGATCAACCAGCTGGTGACCATTCCGGTCGCGTGGCTCACCCTCGGCGCAGTGGTCTTCGGCACGTCGCTGGTTGCCAGCCGGGAGAAGGAAGCGGCGCCGGACGCCGAAGCTGCGGACAGCTCGCAGCGCTTCAGGAGGCGGGCGCGCCACGTGGTTGAAAAGGAGGCCAAGTATGTTGCCAACCAGGCGATGCAGCCTATCGCCGGGCCGCTGAAGACCACGTGGAGCGGCCTTCGCACGCTGGCCAAGGCAGGCATCGTGCCAATGGTGATGTTTTGCATCGTGTTCATGCTCGCCGCCGGAGTCGAGTTGGGCGTGGTCGAGGTGGGTCGCGCCATCGTGGGACCACAGGACGCGCTTGTCAGCGAAGTCATCGCTGCGTACATCCTCATCGTCGCGCGCGCCGCGTACCTGTTGCTCGTGGTGTGCCTGATCGCCTCGGGGCTCGACTTCTTCCTGCGCCGCTCCTACTCGCCCGCCGCAGATCCCGATGCGTCTCTCGCCTTAGACTCCGGGTCGTCCACGTAGTTTTTCGGCTCCGGCAGGTCGAGGGTGACGTAGTCGGGCTCGTTCCACCCGAGGTGGAGCTGCTCCGGCTGCACGCCCTCCGGCATCGCGATGGGGATGAGTTTGCGCCACTCCTCCGGGCGCGGGTCACCCTGGACAACGCGGACCGTAGCGGTGCGGAGGTCCACCGACTCCGTCGCCGGCCCGCCCTCGCCCGGCGGGGTGCAGCTGTGCAGGGCGCTCATGTCACTCACCACTTCGCCGAAGATTTGATCCGTGCGCTGGTAGTCACGCCCGTCCGAGCCTGTCGCCCACATGCGGCAGTGGGACAGCACCGAGTCTTCCGGTGCGCGCCACTGGGTGAGTAGCGCCCAGATGGCAAACCCGTCGGGCGCATCGAGCCCGATCTCTTCCTCGTGTTCGACCCGTTGGAACCCGATCACCTCCACCTCAGCGGTGCGGCGCGGCGGCCCGCTCCCCTCCCCCTCCACGAGGCCATCGATGGGCAGGTCAAACGAGCCCGGGGTGCCGGCCGCGATGCGTTGCTCCTGGGTCCAGGACCACGGCCGATAGATCCCGAAGTACGGCTGCGACGATGCCGCCAGCATGCACCCGATCGCCACCGGGGCGGCAGCCCACCAGGCAAGTTTCATAGCGTGAGCCCCTCCCTGCTGATGTTTCCGGCATCGACTGGTTCGCCGAGCTCCAGCACCACCCGCGGCGCCATCTGCGTGGCGGACGGGTGCAAGAACAGCCTCGCCCCCGCAATCTGCTCTGCCGGCATTTCGAAGACGAGGGTGCACTGCGTAGGAAGTTGCGGGTACAGGGTGCCACACGACGACGCGAGGTGGTTCGCGGGTCCGTAGAGCGTGCCGTCGGTAGCCTTGATCTGCCCTTCGAGTACCTGGCCAGTATCGGGTGTGTGGGTAAAATCCACGACCAGCCAGCGGGCGTGCGTTGGCACGCCGTTGATCGCATCGGCGGTAATGGTGTGGACTCCATCAACCCGCCCGATCTTCGGTGCCTCGGCGCCGTAGTCAAACGGCGCGAAGGCCCGGTCCTGCGCGTCGGGAAGCTGCTCGCGGATGAGGCCGCCCAGGCTGAGCAGGGCCAGCGCCGCCGCGGTCGCCACTATTCGGCGCGGTACCGTCGTCACCGCAGGCTCACCTCCGCAGCACAGTCCTTGGTCAGCCAGGCCTTCGCCCCGTCCAGGAAGGAGGTACGGTACTCCAGCGACGTGATCACCAGCGTGTCCGCCTCCGCGGCATTCGTGCCGCTCGGGCCTTGGAAGATGAGCGCGACATCCAGCGGCACGCCAGGGTTGGGCGAGATCGCCTCGGACGGGGCAACCTCGGTGAGCGCCTCCGCGCTGTGCTTGCGTACGACCGCAGCTCTCATGTCCGGTTGCTCCTCTGGGCCAAGATGCGAGTCCTCTAGGGCGAACGCCATGAGGAACTGCGGCGCAGGGACAGGCCGCGAGGCGGTGTTGGTGAGTCGCATTTCCACCACGCGTGCGTCGCCAAGCGTATAGGTGCGCCGCACCGAGATCTCGAACGGTGCGGCCGTGAACTCGGCAGGCTGCGCGAGCGCACCGGTGCCCCTCGGCGCCGCGGCCACGGTGAGGCCCTCGGGCGGGGCCGCTTCCAGTCCGCCGCTGACACCGGTGATGCCCACAACCGCGAGCAACGCCGCGAGGGTCGCGTTGGTCCGGGTGCCAAGGTCGGCCGCGACCGATTTGGCCAATCCAGCAAATGGCCGGGGGCCTTTCGCCGCTGGTGTCGACGATACTTCGCTCACACCTGGAATCTAAGCAGAGTTTCCGCAGGCGCGCTCGGCACGCGTGCTTATCGACGCCAACGGCCCGGCCCCTACCGCACAGTTGCGGAGGAGCCGGGCCGGTTGGTGAGCAGACCTAGCTAACAGCCAGAAGGCTAGATCTGGTCGATGCCGTACTCGTCGAGCGGGACGGAGGCGCCGGTGTACTCGCCGTAGCCCTCGTCGCCGTAGATGCCCTCGCCGAAGCTCGGGATGGAGTACGCCGCGGAGCGCGCGGCCTCGGTCGGCTTGACCTGGATGTTGCGGTAGCGGGAAATGCCCGTACCGGCCGGGATCAGCTTACCGATGATCACGTTCTCCTTCAGACCGATGAGCTGGTCGGAGCGCTTGTTGATCGCGGCGTCCGTGAGCACGCGGGTCGTCTCCTGGAAGGAGGCGGCCGACAGCCAGGACTCGGTAGCTAGTGAGGCCTTGGTGATACCCATGATCTCGGAGCGCATCTCCGCCGGCTGACCCTCGTCCGCCACGGTGGCGGCGTTGACCTGGCGTGCCTCGGAGAGGTCGATCAGCGTGCCCGGCAGGAACTCGGTCGAGCCGGAGTCGATGACCGTGCCGCGGCGCAGCATCTGGCGGATGATGATCTCGATGTGCTTGTCGTGGATGGACACACCCTGGGTGCGGTACACGGCCTGCACCTCGTCGATGAGGTGCTTCTCCACGCCGCGACGGCCGAGGACCTCGAGCACGTCGTGCGGGTCTGCGGCACCGCGGAGCAGGCGCTCGCCCACCTCGACGTGGTCGCCCTCGCGCAGGGAGCGCTCGATCATGGCGTCCGGGTTGGACTCCATCGGGCGGCGCACCTGGGCCAGGCCCTGGCGCTTGGACAGCTTCTCGTACACCACGTCGTCGGAGTCGTCGTCCGGGTGGATGGTGAGGGTCCAGAAGTTGCCCTCGTCCTCCAGGGAGACCGTACCGGCGACCGACGCGATCGGAGCGCAGTTCTTGGGCACGCGGGCCTCGAACAGCTCCTGGACACGCGGCAGACCACCGGTAATGTCGCCGCCGACACCACCCTGGTGGAAGGTACGCATGGTCAGCTGGGTACCCGGCTCACCAATGGACTGTGCAGCGACGATGCCGACGGCCTCGCCGATGTCTACCAGCTGGCCGGACGCCATGGACTTGCCGTAGCACTTGGCGCAGACGCCGGTCGGGGTCTGGCAGGTCAGCACGGAGCGGACCTTGACCTCGGCGACGCCCTTCTGCACGAGCACGTCGATACGCTCCTCGGACAGCTCGGTGCCGGCCTCGAAGACGACGTTGCCCTCGGAGTCCTTCGCGTCGGAGGCCAGGACTCGGCCGGACACGGAGGTCTCCACCAGGTCATGGCGGACGAAGGAGTCACCAGCGGCCTCTGCCACCGGGACCTTGACGCCCTGGTGGGTGCCACAGTCCAGCTCGCGGACGATGACGTCCTGCGCCACGTCCACCAGGCGACGGGTGAGGTAGCCGGAGTCCGCGGTACGCAGTGCGGTATCGGCCAGGCCCTTACGGGAACCGTGGGAGTTGTTGAAGTACTCCATCACGGACAGGCCCTCGCGGAAGGAGGTCTTGATCGGGCGGGTGATGTACTCACCGCGCGAGTTCACGACCATGCCCTTCATGCCGGCCAGGGTCCAGATCTGGCGCATGTTACCGGCAGCACCGGACTTCACGATCATCGGAATCGGGTTGTCGTCCGGGTAGAGGTCCTCCACGGCCTGGCCGACCTTGTTGGTGGCGTCCTGCCACAGCTCAACCAGTCGGTCGTAGCGGTTCTCCTCGGTAAGCGCACCCTTCTCCCAGAACTTGCGCTCGATCTCCTCGGCTTCCTTCTCGTAACGCTCGAGGAACTGCGTCTTGTTCGGGAGCACCAGCACGTCAGACATGGTGATGGTCACGCCGGAACGGGTTGCCCAGTAGAAGCCGGCGTCCTTCATCTTGTCCAGCGTCTGCGCGACGGTGATCATGGGGTACTTCTCCACCATGTCCTGGATGATGTCACCCAGCAGCACCTTGCCGGCGCCGCCGCCCTTGCGCACCATGGCGCCTTCCTGGAAGGGGAAGTTGAACGGCAGAAGCTCGTTGAACATGATGCGGCCGAGCGTCGTCTCGGTCATCCATGCCTGGCCCTTGGTCCAGCCGTCCGGGAACTGCTCCTCCTCGACCTCAACGGTCGGGCGCAGGTGGTCGATGCGGACCTTGATCGGGGCCTGCAGGCCGAGCACGCCGCGGTCGTACGCCATGATCGCCTCGCGGTAGGAGGAGTAGACGCCTTGTGCCGGGCCGTTCTCGTCGGCAGGCGCGTAGGCGCCCTCGCCGCCGATCTCATCGGTGGACTTCAGCATGGTGAGGAAGTACAGGCCGGTCACCATGTCCAGGCGCGGCATTGCCAGCGGCTTGCCGGACGCCGGGGACAGGATGTTGTTGGAGGACAGCATCAGCACGCGGGCCTCCGCCTGCGCCTCTGCGGACAGCGGCAGGTGGACTGCCATCTGGTCGCCGTCGAAGTCAGCGTTGAACGCCTCGCACGCCAGCGGGTGCAGCTGGATGGCCTTGCCCTCGACCAGCTTCGGCTCGAAGGCCTGGATGCCCAGGCGGTGCAGGGTCGGTGCGCGGTTGAGCAGCACCGGGTGCTCGGAAATGGCCTCTTCGAGCACGTCCCACACCTCGGGGCGCTGGCGCTCCACCATGCGCTTCGCGCTCTTGATGTTCTGCGCGTACTGGTTGTCCACCAGGCGCTTCATCACGAACGGCTTGAACAGCTCGAGCGCCATCAGCTTTGGCAGACCGCACTCGTGCAGCTTGAGCTGCGGGCCGACGATAATCACGGAACGACCGGAGTAGTCGACGCGCTTACCCAGCAGGTTCTGGCGGAAGCGGCCCTGCTTGCCCTTGAGCAGGTCGGACAGGGACTTCAGCGGGCGGGAGCCCGGTCCGGTGACCGGACGGCCGCGGCGGCCGTTGTCAAACAGCGCGTCCACGGACTCCTGCAGCATGCGCTTCTCGTTGTTCACGATGATCTCGGGCGCGCCGAGGTCAATCATGCGCTTGAGGCGGTTGTTGCGGTTGATCACGCGACGGTACAGGTCGTTCAGGTCGGAGGTGGCGAAGCGTCCGCCGTCCAGCTGCACCATCGGGCGCAGCTCCGGCGGGATCACCGGGATCGCGTCCAGGATCATGCCGGCCGGGTCGTTGCCGGAGCGCTGGAACGCAGCGACGACCTTGAGGCGCTTGAGCGCGCGGACCTTCTTCTGGCCCTTGCCCTCAGCGATGATGGTGCGCAGCTCCTCGGCCTCGGACTCGAGGTCGAAGTTGCGGATCAGCGTCTGGATTGCCTCAGCGCCCATGCCGCCGGTGAAGTAGTCCTCGTAGCGGTCGACGAGCTCCTCGTAGAGCACCTCGTCGATAATCATCTGCTTCGGGGCGAGCTTCTGGAAGGTCTGCCAGATGTCGTCGAGGCGCTCGACCTCGCGCTCGCCGGCCTCGCGGATGTGCGTCATTTCCTTGTCGGCTGCCTGCTGCACCTTCTTGCGGGCAGCGGCGGTCGCGCCGGAAGCCTCGAGCTCGGCGAGGTCTTCCTCCAGCTTGTGTGCGCGCTCGGCGATCTCGGAGTTTGCGTCCTCCTCGACTTCCTTCTTCTCCAGCAGCATCTCCGCCTCGAGGGTGGACATGTCGTTGTGACGTGCCTCCTCGTCGACGCTGGTGATGATGTTGGCGGCGAAGTAGATGATGCGCTCCAGGTCCTTCGGAGCGAGGTCAAGCAGGTAACCCAGGCGAGACGGGACGCCCTTGAAGTACCAAATGTGGGTCACGGGAGCGGCGAGCTCGATGTGGCCCATGCGCTCGCGGCGCACCTTGGACTTGGTCACCTCGACGCCGCAGCGCTCGCAGATGATGCCCTTGTAACGGACGCGCTTGTACTTACCGCAGGCGCACTCCCAGTCGCGGGTGGGGCCGAAGATGCGCTCGCAGAACAGGCCGTCCTTCTCGGGCTTGAGGGTGCGGTAGTTGATGGTCTCCGGCTTCTTCACTTCGCCGTGGGACCACTTACGAATGTCTTCTGCAGTGGCCAGGCCGATGCGAAGCTCGTTGAAGAGGTTTACGTCAAACACGTAAATTCCCTTTCACCTCCCCCAGCTGGGGAGGATTGCGTGTGGATAGTTTCTTCTCGTTTCATTCAGGGCGCCGCAAGCACAAGTGCTTATCGACGCCCACCTGGCGCCTAGACGGTATCCGCCGCTGAACCCTCGTCGCGCGAGAGGTTGATGCCCAGCGAGGAACCGGCCTGGTCAAACTCATCGTCGTCGCCGTCGAGCTCCATGGCGCTGCCGTCCGTGGAGAGCACCTCAACGTTGAGGCACAGAGACTGCAGCTCCTTGAGCAACACCTTGAAGGACTCCGGGATACCCGGATCCGGGATGTTGTCGCCCTTCACAATCGCCTCGTAGACCTTCACGCGGCCGACCACGTCGTCCGACTTGATGGTCAACAGCTCCTGCAGGGTGTAGGCAGCGCCGTACGCCTGCATTGCCCACACCTCCATCTCGCCGAAGCGCTGGCCACCGAACTGGGCCTTACCGCCCAGCGGCTGCTGCGTAATCATGGAGTACGGACCGGTGGAACGGGCGTGGATCTTCTCGTCCACAAGGTGGTGCAGCTTGAGCATGTACATGTAGCCGACGGAGATCGGGTACTTGTACGGCTCGCCGGAGCGACCGTCGTAGAGGCGGGTCTTGCCCTGGCCGTCGACCATCACGTCACCGTCGCGGTTCGGCTTGGTGTTTGCCAGCAGGCCTGCGATCTCCTCGTTGGACGCGCCGTCGAACACCGGCGTTGCGGTCAGCGACTCCGGCGGGACGTCGTAAAGGTGCTCCGGCAGGGTCTCCAGCAGCGCGGCGTTCTTCGGGTCGTCCGGGTTCACGGTCCAGCCGGCCTTGGCCAGCCAGCCCAGGTGCACCTCGAGGACCTGACCGATGTTCATACGACGCGGCACGCCGTGCGTGTTCAGGATGATGTCCACCGGGGTGCCGTCCTCCATGAACGGCATGTCCTCCGTCGGCAGGATCTTGCCCACAACGCCCTTGTTGCCGTGGCGGCCTGCCATCTTGTCGCCGTCCTGGATCTTGCGCTTCTGCGCGACGTAGACGCGGATCATCTCGTTCACGCCTGCGGACAGATCGTCGTCGTCCTCGCGGGAGAAGCGGCGGACCGCGATGACCTTGCCGGTCTCACCGTGCGGCACCTTCAGGGAGGTGTCGCGGACCTCGCGGGCCTTCTCACCGAAGATGGCGCGCAGCAGGCGCTCCTCCGGGGTCAGCTCGGTCTCGCCCTTCGGGGTGACCTTACCCACGAGGATGTCGCCGTCGCGCACATCAGCGCCGATGCGGATCACGCCGCGCTCGTCGAGATCCTTGAGCACGTCCTCGGACACGTTCGGGATCTCGCGGGTGATTTCCTCGGCACCGAGCTTGGTGTCGCGGGCGTCAATCTCGTGCTCCTCGATGTGCACGGAGGTGAGGATGTCCTCCTCCACCACGCGCTGGTTGAGGATGATTGCGTCCTCGTAGTTGTGGCCTTCCCACGGCATGAAGGCGACGAGCAGGTTGCGGCCGAGCGCCATCTCGCCGTTCTTCGTGCCCGGGCCGTCCGCGATCACCTGGCCAGCCTCGACGCGCTGACCAGCAGACACGATCGGGGTTTGGTTGTAGCAGGTGCCCTGGTTGGTGCGGTGGAAGGTACGCAGCTGCTGGGTGTCGCGAGTGCCGTCGTCGCCCAGCACGGTGATGTAGTCGCCGGTCACGGTCTCGATGACACCGGAGAGCGGGGAGATGACGGTATCGCCAGCGTCGTAAGCAGCGCGCTGCTCCATGCCGGTGGCCACGTACGCAGCCTCGGAGCGCAGCAGCGGCACAGCCTGCTTCTGCATGTTCGCACCCATGAGGGCGCGGTTCGCGTCGTCGTGCTCGAGGAACGGAATCATCGCCGTTGCCACGGAGACCATCTGGCGCGGCGAGATGTCGAGGTAGTCAACGCCTTGCGGGCCGACGACGCCGATGTCGCCGTCCTTGAGGCGGACCTCGATGCGCTCGCCGGTCAGCTCGCCGTCCTTGGTCATCGGGGTGGCCGCCTGCGCAATCGCGTAGCGGTCCTCCTCGTCGGCCGTGAGGTAGTCGATCTGGTCCGTGAGTTTGCCGTCGTTGACCTTGCGGTACGGGGTCTCGATGAAGCCGAACGGGTTGACGCGCGCGTAGGACGCGAGCGCGCCGATCAGGCCAATGTTCGGGCCCTCAGGGGTCTCAATCGGGCACATGCGGCCGTAGTGGGACGGGTGCACGTCTCGGACCTCGATGCCTGCGCGCTCACGCGACAGGCCGCCCGGACCCAGCGCGGACAGACGACGCTTGTGCGTCAGGCCGGACAGGGAGTTGTTCTGGTCCATGAACTGCGAGAGCTGCGAGGTACCGAAGAACTCGCGGATCGCAGCGGAGACCGGACGCACGTTAATCAGAGAGGTCGGCGTGATGGACTCCGCGTCCTGGGTGGTCATGCGCTCGCGCACGACGCGCTCCATACGGGAGAGGCCGACGCGGACCTGGTTCTGGATCAGCTCGCCAACGGTGCGCAGGCGACGGTTACCAAAGTGGTCGATGTCGTCGGTGTTGATCGGGATGAGCTCGCCGGACGGGGAGGTCATCTCGGTCTCGCCAGCGTGCAGGCGCACGAGGTACTCGAGCGTGGTGGCGATGTCTTCCTCGGTCAGCGTCATCAGGCCATCGTGATCGCCGCCGAGACCCAGCTTGCGGTTGACCTTGTAGCGGCCAACGCGGGCCAGGTCGTAGCGCTTGGGGCGGAAGAAGGAGTTCTCCAGCAGGGACTGCGCGAGGTCGCGGGTCGGCTGCTCGCCCGGGCGCTGCTTGCGGTAGATCTCCAGCAGGGCCTCGTCCATGTTGGCCACGCCGTCGTTCTCCAGCGTGGACATCATGAGCTCGGAGAAGCCGAAGCGCTCCTTGATCTGCTCCTCGGTCCAGCCGAGCGCCTTCAGCA
The DNA here is from genome assembly GCF_007786415.1 of Corynebacterium sp. NML180780. Classification (NCBI taxonomy): domain Bacteria; kingdom Bacillati; phylum Actinomycetota; class Actinomycetes; order Mycobacteriales; family Corynebacteriaceae; genus Corynebacterium; species Corynebacterium sp. NML180780. Next base: position 196,921 of record NZ_VNKN01000001.1, read on the forward strand.
GGACGGTCACCGGCTGACGACGCTTACGGTCAATGCGCACACCGACGGTGTCGCGCTTGTCCACGTCGAACTCCAGCCACGCACCACGGGAAGGGATCACCTTCACGGCGTGCAGCGGACGCTCGGTGGACTTATCAATGGTCTCGTCAAAGTAGACGCCCGGGGAGCGCACGAGCTGGGAGACGACGACACGCTCGGTGCCGTTGACAATAAAGGTGCCCTTGTCCGTCATCAGCGGGAAGTCGCCAATAAAGACGGTCTGGGACTTAATCTCCTGCGTATCGTTATTAATAAACTCCGCCGTCACGTAGAGCGGCGCGGAGTAGTTAATGTCCTTCTCTTTTGCTTCCTCGATGGTGTACTTCGCATCTTCGAAGCGCGGCTCGGACAGCGTCAGGCTCATGTTGCCGGAGTAGTCCTGGATCGGAGAGATCTCCTCCAGGATGTCCTCCAGGCCGCTGGCCACGCGGGCGTCCTCGCCGCGCAGCTCCTGCTCGCGGGTGCGCCACTCAGGCGTACCGACGAGCCACGCAAAAGATTCAAGCTGTACATCAAGAAGACCCGGGACGGTGATCGGCTCAGCGATCTTGGCGAACGAGTAACGTTCGGGGGCCCCGGGAATATCAGCCATTGACATGGTCTGGTTTGAGACTGCCAAGTTGGGTCCTTCCAGCACCTAGGGCGGACGCCACGCTATTTACTCTGGCTCTGTAAACAACCGGCATTTCCGCTGGGTAAGTTAGCATTTCGGTCTGCTTCGGAAGACCCGCCCCCAGAGATGACAAAATCACCTTGTCAAATCAGCACCCTTCGACATACCCCCTGCTCACACAGGCTTTCCGACGGGCGCCTCATGCAAGGCTCGCGCACTTCACTGGAGACGGCTTCCAGCGCAACGACTTAGCCTATAGCACAGTGCACGCTTTGTAAAGAGCAGACACACCCCCGTGTCGCCTGCGCGTCGTCGGAGCGAAAGCGGTGCCGTCGATAAGCTTGCTCCTGCACCGGAAACCTCACCGGTGACGTCGCTGCGGGGAAGCCTACCACCAGAGGTTGCTAACTCGGCAACCCCGCGACACCCGGCTAGCGGGCGCGGCCGGGACGGAACGCGCCGACCAGGCCAAACAGGGCGACAAACGCGCCGAGCGCGATGGTACCCCACGTAACCTTTTGCGATACGGATTGCGGCACCACGCGGGAGAGCTGGGCCACCATCGCCTCGGTATCCTCCGGCGACATCGCGGCGTCGTAGGTAATGACGTTGGTGGGGTGCTCGCCGTTGTCGTCGGCGTAGAAGATGTCGACCTTTTCTCTCATGCCAACCACAAGACCGGTGACCTGGTCGACCTGAATTTCGCGGTCCGCAGCGTAGTTGCGGAAGGTGCGCACGCTGTCAGCATCCTCGCCTTCGCCGACCTCGGCGGTGCTGGTATTCAAGGCGTCGGCGTAGCGCAGCGCTAAGTTCGTCGGCTCGATATGCTGGGTAAAGGTATACACAGTGCGGCCGCCGATCTCTTCCTCGCCGGCAAACTGCGCGGGCGCACTCCCCCGCAGCTGCGGGTCGAACACGTTGTAGTCCTGCTGCTGCACGTCGGACGGCAGCTTCAGCCAGGGCCCGTCCACGGGCACCTCCGTCGCAGGCATCGCCATCTGGCTGGACACCTGCGCAGGCAAGGCCACCTGGCCGGTGGCACGGTCCAGCACCATCGACCAGGTGGACGCGGTAACGAGGTTGTCAAAGTCCGAACCGGCCGTGCCGGCACGCAAGGTATCGCCGATGCGCACGCTCGCCACGTCGTCATTCGAGGGGTCCTGCACCTCCATGTGGAGCTGGCGGGTCACGGGGGCAGGCTCGCCTTCGCGTGTGCCGTCGTCGTCGCGAAGCGTCCAGGTGGTGTGCGCGAGGTCGAGGGGCAGGCGGGCGTCGCCAAGCAGGAAGCGCGGCGCGAGCAGGCCAGCAACCACGAGCGCGATGCCGAGACCCACGAGGAGCGCGGAGAGAATCCTGGATTTAGGCAGCATGGGCCAAAGTGTAGTGGACACAGCTCGGGCTCCCCTGCGGGCGGGCATGACCACGTAACATTCTCAGCAAACGAGGCGTTGCGCCCCCGGTATCTCAGAATGCAAGATTTTTGCACACAGCTTCGGCTCAGCATGTGTAAGGACATTCGCGCGTTTCGCACCCGCTTTGCAACACTTCACGCCCACCCCCCTTCTGCACGGATACAAACACGTACCTCTATACCTTTTGTGGCAGGTAAACTACCCTTTCCGGCCTACTGGTTAGTGTTTGAAAACCATTACCCCCCCCTGATCACCCCCATACCACCCGCGGACCGGATATAAGCTTGGACGCATACATAGTGAGTAGGGACACATTTATACCGCCTTTTCGCGTACTGGCGTCGCCGAATTACCCCCCAGGCACCCCAAAGCCATTTCCAGATTCCTGAGACTCACTTAGAATATCGTGCCAAACCGTCAGAAAATACTAAGGAGAATATGATGGCTTACCCACCTGCCCAACCCCCTAAGAGAGGCCGCCGCCGCGGCATGACAATGCTTGCAGCCTCGATGGCCATCGCCGTCGGATCGCAAGCGCTTCCAGTAGTTGGCCCTCACGCAGCAATTGCCAACGTGGCTCACGCCGCCGAGGCACCGAGCGCGAGCGACTGGGACCCCGCCAACATCGTCGAAGCGGATGCCATCACGCCGACTGACCGCGTGAACAAGGGCGTCCTCGACGGAAAACGCAACGTGGTGTGGGGCTACCTCTCCTACGCTGACCGTGGCACCATGTGCTGGAAAAATTGTGGCGTGAGTTTGATGTAGGACTCGATGAAGCTTCCCTGATTAGGGTCGCGTGCATCAAACCATAAGTCCCATTCATCCATAATTTGAGTGTGTTTACCACGTGCGCGTACGCCATCGTCCTCTTTGACGGTCACGCGAGCATCAGCCAGGCGCAATAATTGCTCGCGGATATTGGCCAAGTTCCCTGTTGCGCCACCTGTGCCGCGTCCAGTTACTCCGATGGCTTGGAGGAAGTGGTTCATGGAGTGTCCGAGAGGGATGCGGACTGCTTGCTCAAGGTCTATTTTGCCTGCTTTGAGCTTTCCTGCGTTTTCCACGGCACGGGTGACGATGTAGGCCATGATTAGTCGGGGATATTTGCCGTAGGGCAATCCTCCATCGGCGTAGACAACGATTCGGCCTTGTGCTGTCTCTATGACTCGTTTTTCTTCGTCGGTCTTGCGGTATGGAAATAATGCTTGGACGAAGAGTTTGGATGTGTAGCCAATGTCTTGGGCGTTTATAAGTTCTTTTGCTTGATTAACTTCTCGGTCTTGGGCAGTCTTTTGGGCTGCTTGAAGCTGAGCAATTTTTTCTGGTGGCAGTGCCATGGAAGAATCCCTTTTCTGGTGACACTGCTTAACTTCTTGCAAACCGTGTATTTGGTGTATATGAACGAGGACAGAGGGCCACGCCCGTCGCCGGAGTTCGTGGAATGGCTTATGGATCTGCCAGTCAGATGGATTACCGACACGATGGGCGGACTGACTGCAAATCAGCAGAAGACCGCCTTCGGTAACGGGGTCCTGCCACTTCAAGCGCTCGTTGCACTGCGCAGTCTTGCATTACGTATGCAATCACGCTGAGTCGGGCGACCATCAACTGCCGCGCAACGGTCGGCGGAGTTCGGGAACGGTTCGACGGCCGAGCCTCAGATAATGCCTTCGAGGCGTTGCTCGATCTGCGGCTTCGGCATCGCCCCAATGATCTCGCGCACGATTTCACCCTTGTCGAAGACCTTCATCACAGGGATCGAACTGATGTTGTAGCGTGAGGCGATGTCGGGGTTCTCGTCGACATTGAGCTTGGCGATGAGGAGCTTTCCATCCTGCTCAGCTGCAATCTGGTCCAGGACCGGCGCGATCGCACGGCACGGGCCGCACCAGGCTGCCCAGAAGTCCACGAGAACGGGGACCTCGCTCTGGAGCACAACCTCTTCGAAGGCCTGGGTGTCGACGGTGGTGACTTCGCTCATGGGACTGCTTTCCTTCCTATTACACGTCGCGTGCGATAGACCGCGCGCACATCACAACACCCTACCCGGTGGGGGTATTCCCGTGGTGCTAGTTTTAGACCAGTCGCATCGTGGTCAGGCAGGTTTGCGCATCGTCGCCGACGGTCGAAAGTTCGGAGGTGACGGTCTGGCCGTCGTGGGTGATCGAGATCGATGTCTCGATGCCTCGGGGCAGCCAGATCCCGACGAAGCCGTTGTCGAGGGTTCTCAACTCCTCGTCGACGATCGTCTCGCCGGTCGTCGCATCCGTCACCGTTACGGCCACGTCTGCGTTGCGCAGCTCGCCCAGGCATCCGGTCGGGCTGTGGTAGTAGCAATCATGGGTCTGCGACCGATACGGGGCAACGGATACGTAGATCTCGTCACTGGGCAACCGCACCTCTGTCGCGTGCTCGTGCTGATCAGTGAGCGTGACCATCTCCGCAGTGATCGACGTGGTCAAGGTCTCCGTGCGATCGTCCAGCGGGATCGCATCGAGCGTTTCGACCAGCTCCCGCACGTCGAGGCCTTCGAGACCATTCTCGACAAGAATCTCGGCTCCGCTGGCCGAGGTGGCTGAGGGTGAGTCGTTGGCGGCCGCGCATCCGGTGAGCAGGAAAGCGCCGATCACGACGGTGGTTGCAGCGGTTTTCTTCCCGCCGTACTTCGGCAATGACCTGAGGTTTTTCATGGGATTCCTTCTCGTGCCTGCCCGTGGTGCCAATTGGCCATAGTACCCCATAGGGGTAGTGCCTACCTGTGTGATGCGGAAGCGCCCCGCCCGGTACGAGCCCGGGAGGGGGCGCTGCGTTCAGTCGTGCTTGCTGACTTCCGGTTCATGTTCGGCAATGTGCTCGGTCTCGATCTGGAAGGTTGCGTGATGGACGGAGACCTCGAAGTGTCCTGCGACGCAGTCTTTGATCTCTTGGAGCATCTGGGCGGCATGACCGTCGGTGAAGCATTCGTCGTCGACGACGACGTGGGCGGTCAGGGTCGGTAGGCCGGTCGCCACAGTGGAGGCGTGCAGATCATGAACATCCTGGACGTGGTCGAGTTCGAGGATGTGTGAGCGGACTTTGTCGAGGTCGAGGCCCTTAGGAGTGAACTCCATGAGGACGCCGGTGGTCTCGCGCATCAGCTTGAACGCGCGAGGCACGATCAGGGTGGCGATGAACAGTCCGGCGATGGCGTCGGCCTGCATGAACCCGGTCGTGGAGATCACGATCGCCGCGATGATCACTCCGAGTGAGCCGAGGGCGTCGTTGAGGACTTCGAGGAACGCGGCACGCATGTTGAAGTTCGAACCGCGGCTGGAGGCGAGGATGGTGATGGCGATGATGTTCGCGACCAGGCCGATGATGCCGAAGATCAGCAGTTCGCTTGCGGGCACCTCCGGCGGCTCGAACAGTCGCCGGATTCCTTCGATGGCGGCGTACGTGCCCACCACCAGCAGCAGTGCCGACTGTCCGAGGGCTGCGATCACCTCGATACGTCGGAACCCCCAGGTGCGCTTGGAGTTGGCGGGCTTGAGCATCAGCGTCCCGGCGATCAGTGCGACCAGTAGGCCGACGGCATCGGTGATGGCATGGGCGGTGTCGGTTAGCAGTGCGAGGCTGCCGGTGATGACCGAGCCGATGGCCTGGGCGACGACGATCGTCGCGGTGATCGAGAATGCGATCCAGAGTTTCTTGCGGAAATCTCCAGGGTGCCCGGTCTCGCTGGCTGCGGGGCCGTGATTGTGTCCTGCGCCCATGTCTACTTCTTCTCCGTATCTGTCGCGTGGTGGGTATGTGGGAGTCGCAGGTGCGTGCAGAGCAGGGCCTGCGTGCCGGTGGCATCGAGGAGGCATTCGGCAGCGGCGACGAGGGTACGCAGGAGTTCGGGCTGTGTCAGCGAGTACCAGGTGGAGCGCCCTTCCGGGCGCATCGTCGCCAGGCCGCACTCAACGAGAAAGCCGACATGTTTGCTTACCGTGGACTGGGCCAGGCCCATGTGCTCGACCAGATCGCGGACCCGGTGCTCGCCCGAGGCGAGGTGCTGCACGATCGCCAACCTCGTCGGTTCTGCAAATGCCTGGAACAGGTGGGCGTACGCTGCTGTCGCCACCTCGTCGAGGGTTGCCCCCTCTTGTTGATTCATAGTCATATAGCGATTATATCGCTCTATGACGATATTGTCGAGTGTGATCTGTCGCTCGATGCGAAATGAAGCTCAGAGGTTCCGGCGCGCCCGAGGGTGGACTGCCCGCTTCCTGCGACGCGTGCCTTATTGGATTCGGCGGAAAGTGGAGGTGCCTACGGGACTCGAACCCGTGTACAAGGTTTTGCAGACCGCTGCCTATCCTCTCGGCCAAGGCGCCAAGTCGCCGGCAAGATCAGTCGCCCGGCGTGAGGCCGGCAACCAGGTTGAAGGCGCCGGTGAGAATGTTCAGCGACACGACCCCGACGACATCAGAGATCTCACGGTCGCTGTACCCGAACCCCCGAAGCTCGTCGATCTGCTCGTCGGTGATCGACGCAGGCTCACGGTAGACCTGGAGGCCGAGCGCGATCATCGCCGCGACCGGGCCGGTCATCGCCGTACCCTGCTGGGCGAGTGCGATCTCGTTATCGCTGACCCCGAGTGATCGTGCCGCGCTGATGTGCGAGGCCAGGCACATTCCGCATCCTTGCTGCGACTGCACGGCGATCGAAACGAGCTCGCTGACCTTGCGGTCGAGCTTGGCGCGACGCATGGCTTTGCTCAGCTGGAGATAACCGCCGAGCACCGCCGGGGAATGCGCCATCGTCGAGACCATGTCTCCGACCTCGCCGTGCCGCTCGACGAGATCGCCGAGCAAGTCTCGTGAGCTCCCCACTGCGGTCTCAGGGGTCAATCGGGAAAAACGGGGCATAATGCCTCCTTAGTCAGTTTGGTCGCGAGTTCGAGGTTGAACCCGCAGGGATGCGTTCCTGCTGCTGATGCCCGGCATGTACACCGGTCAATAGGTAGAAGTCGCCGGACTCGCGTTGCTGCCGACTCACGATCCCGGCCGCATCCAGGTGCGGTGTGTCATACGTGGCGTGCGCGTGTTCAGCCTCTCTCATAGTCACCAATCCTACCCTTTACCCCTATGGGGTATCAAGTATTATCCGATTGGTTTGAAGGACTCGGAGACGCGTGGCCGGGTGCGGCGGATTGAGGTGAGGCCAGAGACGACGGGTCCGCGCAGGAGTACGTGTCCAGTCGGAAGGGTCAACCGCGTCCAGCGGCCGGCGGTGGAGATCGCGGCCTCTCCTTCGGAGCTGAGGAACCCGAAGACGTAGGCGGCGAACGCGACGCCTTGTGGCAGCGACGCGAGGGCTGTGTCCGGGGTGCCCCAGACCATGCCCCGGATCTTGCGGGCGACATCGTCGCCGGGTTTGTCGGGAAGTGCTTGGGCCACGGCCTCGATGCCGGCACGGACGCTACGCATCAGCGTCAGACTGGACACGTCCGCAATGTATCTCCACCCGTGTTGTGGGGGTTCGACGCTGGTCCAAGCGGGTGCCAGCGAGGTCTCCGGCAGTTCGAGGGACAGGGGGTCGACGGTCGCGGTCAGGGTTTCGACGGTGACGTCGCACTGCAGCTCGGGGTCGGAATGGAGCGTGCGAAGGACGAGGATCGTAGGGGTGCGGTCGAGCGGACCACGGGGCGTTGGTACACCGCACTCATGCGCAGCAGCCCGGCCGCGGCCTGCAAGCGCACGCCGTGGGCGCCGGCTCGCCTGGCCCGTTGAGCGAAAGTGGGCGCATCGCGGGCGGACGGCGTGTCGGTGAGGATCAGGCGTGGAGGGCGTCGTGAGGGCTTCCCGCCGTGTCCTGGAACGCGGCCTCGGGGTCCGGGATTAGGAGCGGACGAGTCGGTTGATGGCGTCGGTGGCTTCCTGTATCTTCTCGACGGCCGCCTCGTCGCTGAGCTTCGCTGCGTCGAGCACACAGTGCTTGAGATGATCGTCGAGTAGACCGGTCGCGACCCCCTGGAGGGCGCGGGTCAGGGCGGATACCTGGGTGAGGATGTCGATGCAGTATTTCTCTTCATCGATCATCTTCGCGATCCCTCGGGCTTGACCCTCAATGCGCTTCATACGGCCGAGGTAGCGCTCCTTGTCGTTGATGTATCCGTGCTGATGAGAATCGGTGTCGACAGACATGGGCATGTCCTTACTTCTGGCGTTCCAGGACGGAACGCGTGCTGGCTTCGGGTGTGAGGTCGATGCGCCGCAGGAGTTGGGCGTTGAGCGCGACGACCACGGTGGAGGCCGACATCAGGATCGCGCCGATCGACATTGGCAGGACGAATCCCACCGGTGCCAGGATGCCGGCCGCAAGCGGCACGGAGATGAGGTTGTATCCGGCGGCCCACCACAGGTTCTGCTTCATCTTACCGTATGCGCGTCGTGAGAGCTGGATGATGGAGAGCACCGACCGGGGGTCGGAGCTGGCCAGGATCACCCCGGCCGAGGCGATGGCGACATCGGTGCCGGCGCCGATCGCGATGCCGACGTCGGCCTGGGCCAGTGCCGGGGCGTCGTTGACGCCGTCGCCGACCATGGCGACCTTCTTGCCCTCGTGCTGCAGTTGGGCGACCTTGGCGGACTTGTCCTCGGGGCGGACGCCGGCGAAGACGCGGTCGATGCCGAGCTCCCGTCCGACCTCGTTCGCCACGGCCTCGGCGTCGCCGGTGATCATGACGACCTCGACGCTCAGGGCGTGGAGGGCGTCGACGGCGTTGCGGGATTCGGGGCGGATCTCGTCGGCGAGCTTGAGGCCGCCGACCACCTGGCCGTCGCGGAGGACGTGCAGGATGATCGCGCCCTCAGAACGCCATTCCTCGGCTGTGCCGACCTCGTGCTGGCCGGTCTCCTCAAGCAGCCGGGGGCCGCCGACGCGGACCTCCTGGCCGGCGACAGTCGCGGTGACTCCGACGGCGGGCGAGGATGAGAAGCCGCTGGCCTGCTGAAGGGCGAGGCCCTTGTCCTTGGCGGCGGCGACGATGGCCTTGGCGAGCGGGTGCTCGCTGTCGGCCTCGGCCGAGGCCGCGAGGGCGAGGACCTGGTCGGCGTCGAGGTCGCCGGTCGGTTCGACGCCGGTGACGGTGGGCTCGCCCTTGGTCAGTGTGCCGGTCTTGTCGAAGAGCACTGCGTCGACCTGCCGCATCGACTCCAGGGCGAGGCGGTCCTTGACCAGCACGCCGCCGCGGGCGGCGCGCTCGGTGGCGATGGAGACCACGAGCGGGATCGCCAGGCCGAGGGCGTGGGGGCAGGCGATGACGAGTACGGTGATGGTACGGACCACGGCCTCGTCGGGCATGCCGATGAGCGTCCAGACGACAGCGGTGACCAGCGCCGCGCCGAGAGCGAACCAGAACAGCCAGGCCGCGGCCTTGTCGGCGATCCGCTGGGCGCGGGAGGAGGAGTTCTGGGCCTCGGTGACGAGCCGGTTGATCCCGGCCAGGGCGGTGTCGTCGCCGGTGGCGGTGATTTTCACCCGCAGGCCGGAGTCGGTGGCGACGGTGCCGGCGGTAGCTGTCTCGCCCTCGCCCCGAGAGACCGGGCGGGACTCGCCGGTGATCATGGACTCGTCCATGTCGGCGCGGCCGTCGACGATGGTGCCGTCGGCCGGAACGCTGCCGCCGGGGCGCACGATCACGACGTCACCCACAACGAGGTCGGCTGGGGCCACCTTAACGACGTTCTCGCCCTCGACGCGCTCGGCCTCGTCGGGCAGCAGTGCAGCCAACGAGTCGAGCGCCGAGGTGGTCTGGGCCAGGGAGCGCATCTCGATCCAGTGGCCCAGCAGCATGATCACGATCAGCAGCGCCAGCTCCCACCAGAACTCCAGCTCGTGATGGACAAGCCCGAGGGTCGCGGCCCAGGAGGCGAAGAAGGCCACCGTGATCGCCAGAGCGATGAGCAGCATCATCCCGGGCTTGCGGGACTTCAACTCGCTGACGGCGCCGGTGAGGAAGGGCCTGCCGCCCCAGACGTACATGACGGTGCCCAGTACCGCGGCGACCCAGCCCGCCCAGCCGGGGACCTCGTAGCCCAGCAGCATGGAGAACATCGGCGAGAGGGTGACCGCGGGGATGGCGATGACGAGGTTGATCCAAAACAGCCGGCGGAACTGGCCAACGTGGTCCCCGTGGCCGCCATGGCCGCTGTGATCTCCGTGGACACCGTTCTCATCGAGGCCCGTGTGGTCTGAGTGCTGCCCGTGGTTCATGGCGTGGCCCTGGTGTCCAGTGTGCTGGCCCTCGTGCGTGCCGTGCGCCTCCGCCGAGGCGTGTGCGGACACAGACCCGTGGTGATGCTCGCCGTGAGCGGGTGCATCGGTTCCGTGACCGTGGTGCTGGTGTGAGTTCGGGTCCGTCATCGTTCTTCTCCTTCGTCATCGAGCCATGCCGCTCACCCGGTCGCCGGGCAAGCGAACGTCGGCTCAGGGCGCTGGTTGGATCTCGCTCTCGACGACCCACTTGTGGTTCGTCATCTTCATGCCGTCCGTCTCGTAGTCGACCATGTAGACCGTCTCATCGGTGGACGAAGCGATGGTGGCCCTCGCGCCCTCCATGCCCTCCATGTGCTTGGCGAGCAGCGTCACCGCTGTGCCATCGGTCAGGCGCTCGTCGCCGGCATCCTCGATTTCTTCCTGCACGACCCACTTGTGGTCCGTGACGGGGTCGCCGCCACCTGCGTTAGTGTAGTTCACGGAGTACGTGTACGTGTCGAATGCGCCGGAGATCGTCGCTGTCGCACCGTCCATGCCTTCCATGTGGTCGGCCGTGAGCTGTACCTCTGTGCCGACCGGGTATGTGGGGTCACTGGCTTCGGCGATACCCTCGGGTGCCGGTCCGCCGTCCATCGGGTGCTCCATCGAGTGATCCATTTCCTCATCTCCGCTTTCTGCATTGTCGCCGCCGTGGCCCTGCTCCTCAGTAGCCGAAGGGTCGGTCTGCTGGTCTTCGTCTGCTCCGCTGCTGCAACCGGCGAGCACGAGTGTCACTCCGAGCACTCCTGCTGCCAGCCCTGCTCGCAGTCTCCTCTGCATGTCAGCTCCTTTCATCATGACACCTACCCTATACCCCCCAGGGGTACTAGTCAAGGATTGCGCGTTGTACCGGCGTGAATCGATCGAATTGTCCTTCTCAGAGGGACTGCTCATGTTGGATGGGCAATGCGGCGATGAGGGGATGGTCGAAGCCCGCCGGTCCGATCTTCGCGGCTCCACCGGGAGAACCAAATTCGTCGAAGAACTCGACGTTGGCCTTGTAGTAGTCAGACCATTCGTCGGGCAGGTCGTCTTCGTAGTAGATGGCCTCGACGGGACAAACCGGTTCGCAGGCTCCGCAGTCAACGCATTCGTCGGGATGGATGTAGAGCGAGCGTTCGCCCTCGTAGATGCAGTCGACAGGACATTCGTCGATGCAGGCGCGGTCCTTGACGTCCGCGCAGGGAAGCGCGATCGCATAGGTCATGGCTGCTCTTCTTGGTCGGGTGCGGTTCGGCGGCGAGAGTCGGTGGGGAGTTCGGAGAAGTCGTCAGTCTCTGCCGGATCTGCGGCCGGCTAAGGAATGCGCAGGCGTAGGACGGTGGCTGCAAGGCTGAGGACGATGATGATCGCACCGAGGACTGTCATCGTTCCTGACAGGGTGAGTACCGGCACGAGCAACCCGGCGACGATGGTGGGCACGCCGAATGCCAGGTAGGCGACCGTGTAGATCACAGCCATCACGGCGGCGCGTTCCGACGATGCCGTGTGGGGCATGAGTGTGCGCAGCACCCCGAGGAACGCTGTGCCGAACCCGGAACCGACGATCGCGACCGACACGACGTAGGCCGGGTAGGAACCGAGTGCGAGGGCGACGATGCTCGCTGCGGTGCCGAATGCCAGGGCGCTGGTCGCATACAGGCTGATGGTGCGGGCGGAACGCCGCTGCAGGACGGACGAGGCGGTGATTCCGGAGATCGCCAGTGCGAAGATGACGATGCCCGCGTGGGTGTGCGTGGAGCCCCCGAGCTCACTGCCGACGAGGCCGGCTCCGAGCGCGAGGAAGAGTCCGTTGGTCGCCCACCCGGCGATAATCGCGGGCACACCGGCGGTGAACATGCGGCGCAGGTGCAGTGGCACCATAAACCGCGGGCGGAGGTCGCCACGTCGTATCCGGGTCTTGGGGACCAGTTCCGGTGTGCTCCACACCGTCGCTGCCACGGTGAGGAAGGCGAGCACGAGCGGGCCGAAGACCGCAGCTGTCGGTTCGGGGGTGAGATCGAGGAGCAGCGCAGCACCGAGTGCCCCGGTCCCGAGACCGATCATCGGCCCGATCGTGTTCCACAGGGCTGCGATGTTCGGATGCGACGGCGGCTCGAAGTCGATCATCATCGCCGACAGGGCCGGGATGAGCAGACCCGCTGCGAGTCCTTGCAGAGCGCGGGCGACCAGGAGTGTCGCGAGGCTGTCGGCGAACCAGAACATGGCCAGGCTGAGTGCCAGCGCCAGGGAACCGGCGGTTACGACCGGACGTCGGCCGATGTGATCGGAGAGCGGTCCGAGGTAGAGCAGCGCGGCCAGGAGGGTGAAGGTGTAGACCGCGAATACGAGTGTGGTGGCGACGGGGACGAGTCCGAGCTGTTCTGCGATCTGGGGGTAGAACAACGACGGCGCGCTGGCAGCCGCCATCATGAGAATGGTCGCTGCCATCGCGAGCGCGAAACCCCGCCGCGGGATCTGCCTCGTATAGTCGCCCGCCATCGTCTATGCCTGCAGGCCGTGGAGCTGCTGACCCCACTGGTAGACGGTGCCGACCGCGTCGATGCCGGTGACGCCGACGACGGTGCCGTCGGTCTCGTGGCGCACGATGAACTCCTCGCCGGCTTCCACCTGGGCGTCTGCACCAGCGGTGTACCCGACTCCGGAGATCATCTGACCGTAGACCAGCGCCATGTAGGGGCTGCGCGGCAGGTAGGTGCCCGGATCGTCGCTGATGTCGAGGTCGTGCAGTGCGGCCTGTGCGGCGTGCGTGCCCTGCGCGGCGGCGTCTTCCCAATGGTCGATGCGCCAGACGCCCAGTGCTTCGTCGTGATGCGTAGCTACACCTCCGGCGGCGTAGACGTGGTCTGCTGCGGCACGGAGGCGATCATCGACGTCGATGCCGTTCGTCCACGGCGACGGGGCTGCGGGCGTCGTGCCGAGCGCAACGAGGAGTAAGTCGGCCACGATGCGTTGATCGTCGTCGAGGGTGATGGCAACACCGGATTCTGTTTCGTCGACATGCTGGAGAGTGCGACCGAATCGAGTCTGCACCTTGGCGGCATGGTCAGCGGCGAGGCGCTCAGCCACCGGCGCCCCAAACGCTCCGATGCCGGGAACAGAACTGCGAGAGACCAGCATGACCATGTGTCCGTCGGCTTGCAGCGACGAAGCGGTCTCGGCTGCGATGATTCCGCCGCCATAGATCGTCACTCGCGCCGGCCGTGCCAGGCTGGTCAGCAGATCGCGGATACCCATGGCATCTTCCAAGGAGTGCAGAGCAGTGACCCGGCCTTGTCCGACGTCGTCGCCTTCGAGTACACCCGCGGGCAGAGAGCGGGGCACGCTCCCTGTCGCGACAATGAGCGCGTCGTAGGAGACCTGCGCGCCGGAGGTCAGTTGGACCCGCTTCGCCGTAGTATCGACATCGAGCACGGTGTCGGCGATGACCTCAATCTGAGGTAGCGGGAGCTTGATCATCTCCGGCGGGGTCGGGCCGAACGCGATTCCTTTGATGAGCATTCGCGTGTAAGGCGTCTCCCCGGTGCGGGTCACCATCGTCACCCGGACGTCGTCACGTGTGGCGAGAGTGCGGGCGGCTGCGGCTCCGGCTGCTCCTGAACCGAGGATGAGGACGTGTTGTGTGGTCATAGGGAAACTCCTGGGCTGCAGGTCGTGATCGATTTGGTGTGCGGGCGTCAGGAGCGAACGAGACGGGCGATGGCCTCGGATGCCTCGCCGAGCCTCTGCTCGCTGACTGGTCCACCGGCGAGGGCGGCGTCGAGGACGCAATGCTTGAGGTGATCGTCGAGCAGTCCGAGGGCGACGTTTTCGAGTGCCCTGGTGGCTGCGGAGATCTGGGTGAAGATGTCGATGCAGTAGCGGTCCTCATCGATCATCCGATCGATGCCGCGGATTTGGCCTTCGAGGCGCCGCAGGCGATTGCGGTAGGTCGCCTTGTCGCTGATGTATCCGTGGACGGACGGATCGCCGTCGCCTCCCGCCGGGCAGGTGTCGATGTGAGGTTCGGTCATTGAGGTCGGGGTGGTCATGTCGGTTCGCTCCGATCAGGTGCCGGGGTGCCGCAGCGGTGCCGCGGCACCCCGGCACGCTGGTGGATTACGCCATGTTGGCGGCGTATTTGGCGGGGTCCGAATCAAATGCGGGGCCGCAGCCGGCGCAGCAGAAGTAGTAGCGCTCGCCCTTGAAGTCGCGGTAGAGGCCGGCGGCCTCGGCGGTCTTCTTGCTGACCGGGGTGCCGACCATGACCGGGCAGGTGGTCATGTCATCGGCGCCCCCGCCGAGCAGGTTCTCGCGTCCACCGTTCTCGGCGGCGGGGTTAGTCTCGTTCGTGCTACAGCAGTTGCTCATTTTCTGGTGTTCCTTCTGTATCGGATTCGTATGGATGGGTGGGTTCTGTATCGGATTGGTATGGATGGGTGGGTTCTCGTTCGTCACTTCGTGGCGACGCTCTTGAACCCGCGCAGGCGGAGGCTGTTGCCGACGACGAAGACGCTGGAGAACGCCATCGCCGCGCCTGCGAGCATGGGGTTGAGCATGCCCAGCGCTGCGACTGGGATCGCGGCGGTGTTATAGGCGAATGCCCAGAACAGGTTGGTCTTGATCGTCGAAAGTGTCTTCCGAGACAGACGGATCGCGTCGACCGCGGCCCGCAGGTCGCCGCGGACCAGGGTGATGTCGGAGGCCTCGATCGCGACGTCCGTGCCGGTGCCCATCGCCAGGCCCAGATCGGCCTGCGCGAGCGCGGGGGCGTCGTTGACGCCGTCGCCGACCATCGCGACGATCTTGCCCTCGCCCTGGAGACGGGTGACGACGTCGACCTTGTCCTTGGGCAGCACCTCGGCGATGACCTCCTCGATGCCGACCTCGGCGGCGATCTGGCGGGCCACGGCCTCATTGTCACCGGTGAGCAGCACCGGGGTCAGGCCGATCTCCTTGAGCCCGCGGATCGCCTCCGCGCTCGTGGGCTTGACGGTGTCGGCGACGACGAGGATGCCGCGCGCAGCACCGTCCCAGCCGATCGCGACGACCGTCTTGCCTTCACCCTCAGCTTGAGCCTTCGCCCGTGCGACCTCCGGAGAGAGCTTCTGTGACCAGTCGGCCAGCAGCGACTCGCGTCCGACGACGACCGGGGTGCCCTCGACGATGCCCTGCACGCCCTTGCCTTCAACATTGGCGAAGTCCTCGGGCGTGGGCAACTGGCCGACTTCCTGGGTGGCGCCCTTGGCGATCGCCTGCGCGATCGGGTGCTCCGAGGAGTCCTCCAACGCACCCGCGAAGCGCAGCAGCTCGGCACGGTCCACACCGGATTCGGTGATCACATCTGTCAGGGTCATCTTGCCGCTGGTGACGGTACCGGTCTTGTCGAGCACGACGGTATCGACCTTGCGGGTGGACTCCAGCACCTCTGGGCCCTTGATGAGGATGCCCATCTGCGCCCCGCGGCCGGTGCCGACCAGCAGCGCGGTCGGAGTCGCGAGTCCCAGCGCGCAGGGGCAGGCGATAACGAGCACGGCGACCGCTGCGGTGAACGCGGCGGCGACGGGGAATCCGGCTCCCAGCCAGGCGCCGAGGGTGATGAACGCGACGACGATGACGATCGGCACGAACACGCCGGAGATCGTGTCAGCCAGACGCTGCACCTCGGCCTTGCCAGTCTGCGCATCCTCGACGAGCTTCGCCATCTGCGCAAGCTGCGTGTCCGAACCGACACGGGTCGCCCGCACGACAAGGCGGCCGCCCGCGTTGACGGTGGCACCGGTGACCGAGTCGCCCTCGCGGACCTCGACCGGTACGGACTCGCCGGTGAGCATGGAGGCGTCCACCGCGGAGGAGCCGGAGACCACGATGCCGTCGGTGGCGATCTTCTCACCCGGACGAACGATGAACTCGTCGCCGACCTGCAGGTCAGAGGTGGGGATCTTCACCTCAACGCCGTCGCGGAGCACGGCGACTTCCTTCGCGCCGAGCTCCAGGAGGGCGCGCAGCGCGGCCCCGGCCTGGCGTTTGGAGCGCTTCTCGAAGTAGCGGCCGGCGAGGATGAACATCGTCACGCCCGCGCCAACTTCGAGATAGATGTTCGCCGCGCCATCCGAGGGAGCGATCGTGAACTCGAACGGGTGCGTCATCCCGGGTGTGCCAGCGGTTCCGAAGAATAGTGCGTAGACGGACCACAGCAGTGCGACCGAGGTGCCCATCGAGATGAGTGTGTCCATCGTCGCGGTACCGTGCTTGAGGTTCGTCCATGCGGCCTTATGGAACGGCCAGGCTGCCCAGATGATCACCGGGGCGGCAAGCGCGAGTGAGGCCCACTGCCAATATACGAACTGCAGTGCGGGGATCATGGCCATGGCGATCACGGGAACCGTGAGCACAATGGCGCCGACTAGCCGATGGCGCAGCGAGGTGAGCTCAGTGTCTTCCTCCTCCCCGGCCTCGGTCTCCGACGTGTTCGCCGTGGTGCCCTTGGGCTTGGGCAGCGCAGCCGTGTAGCCGGTCTTCTCGACCTCGGCGACCAGCAGGCCCGGATCGTAGCCGGCAGGCACGGTGACCTTGGCCTTCTCGGTGGCGTAGTTGACCGTGGCCGCGACGCCCTCGAGCTTGTTCAGCTTCTTCTCGATCCGGTTCGCACAGGAGGCGCAGGTCATCCCGCCGATCTCCAGCTCGATGTCCGGCCCACCGATGGGGGGCGCTAATGTACTCATCCTCTTCCTTCTCTCTTCATCTCTCGTGCGACGCCAGGCCCTGCGGGTCAGTGGCCGCCGGTATGCGAATCGTCTGTCTGCGAGCCGTCACCATGCTCGGCGTCGATCACGAACTCGGCGGTGTGCACCTGCCCATCGACCTGGAAGTCCAGGTAGAGCAGGTAACGGTCGGCGGTCGGGGCCTCCGCTGCGAATCCGATCTCGGGTCCGGCCGTGTCCCTGGCCTGGGGCTCGTCGCCCTCGGCGTGGACGTGCAAGTAGGCGAGGTCGCCTTCGCGCAGCGCCACCAGGTGGCCAAACGCGCCCAGGTAGGGCTCCAGCGTGGTCACCGGCTGACCGTCGCGCTCGACCGAGATGGTGAGCTCGCTTGAGGTGCCGGCGGTAAGGTCGCCATTCAGGGAGACGGTGTATCCGTCGACCTCGTCGGTGGTCTGTGACTCGGTCTCAACAGGGGCGAAGTCGCCCGCCACCTCGACGGCGCGAGTCAGGGTGATCCCTTCGGCTCCCTCGCCCTCGGGTGTGAAGTCGGCGTACACGCGGTAGGTGCCCGCCTCGTCCCAGGTCCACGGCACCGACCAAGTGCCTGTGCTCGTGTCAAGCTCGGGGTGCACGTGCTGGAAACCAGTACCATCGGTGCGAACGGCGATCAGATGCAGGTCCTTCTCGTGCGCGGTAGTGTACTCGGTCACCGCTTCGCCGGACTCGTCGAGGATCTGGAAACTCAGGTCTCCATCCTCGCCTGCAGCCGTGGGAGCCTGGACTGGGGAAAGTACGAAGCCGTCCGCGCTTGCGGAGACCCCGTTCAGAGTGGGCTCCGCAGTTTCTTGCGCAGCGCCGCCGTGTCCTTCACCGTGTGTGTTCACGTCACTTCCTTCTGCCCATGCTGCTACGAAGCTGTCAGGAATGACGGCGCCGGCAAGGCCGAAGGCCCCGCCGAACGCCACCACCAGCCCGGCCCCGTAGAGCGCAAGCCGTCCTCCGGCCTTCATCAGACACGCACCGCCGAGTAGCCGGCCTCCTCGACCGCCGCGAGGACCTTGGCATCGTCAATCTCGCCCTCGGCGGTGACGTTAAGCTTGCCGGTCTGCGCGCTGACCTGGATGTCCTGGACGCCGGGGATCTCACCGACTTCCTCGCGGACCGACATCTCGCAGTGCCCGCAGGTCATGCCCGTCACCTGGTAATTGTTCGAAGCCATTATGTATCCTCCTTGTGTCTCTGTAGTACCCCTACCGGGTACCTGTACAAGTCAACAGTATACCCCTGTCAGGTATTCCGCAAGAAGGGGGTGGTCGTATGAGCCACATCGCACGCGTGCTGCAGACGATGGCTGGAGCGTCCGACATGCGCCTCGTGGCGAAACGATGCTGCGGGGCGACCCGCTGGACGGTGTCGCTGCGCGTCGGAGAGTAGTGGTCCCGGTCTAATGAGAACCGTGGACTTCCTTGCCACGTCGGCGAAGGCAGTGACGACCGGTACGGGCCGGACACCACCAAACACCGATCAGTCGCTGGTGCTCATGGTACGAAGCCGGCCATGTCAACTGGATTCGCAGGCGTTCGAGATTGGTGAGTGGAACAGACGAATCCCAGCTGGAGTGCTCAGTTACGCCGGAGACAGTTAGCAGCCCCTGTGCAGGCATTAGTCAGGAAAAATAACCCCTCACAGGTTGCTGGCACTGACGCTTTTAAAAACAAAGGGTTCGGCGCACTCGTGCAGGCGGCCCGGGAGTCTCAGGAAGTCTTCGAAACCATCACGGCAGATCCAGGCAACCTCAATAAGTTCCTGGAGGTGCTAGCGCACATGATTGTCGCCATGGAGGTCGACGATATGCGCAACCCATGGAGCGACACCCCGGTTCCGGAGGGCGCGGACATGTACATGCGCTACGACACCGGTGGCGGGAAGATGTCTCGCATCCACAAGGCGACGACACACACGGATGACTTTGGCAACACGGTCTACGCCTTCGAGTTCAAGGACGGCTCCCCGAAGCTGGCTGCAGGCACCTGGAAGGATGGCTCCGCTGACGTCCAGCTGCTGATCGGCGAGAACAACTCGGCGATCAACCCGCACATCAACGAGCCGTTCTCCGTCGTACGCGCGACCCCGGGTGGCGCATGGTACAGCGGCAGCGTCGAAGATTCCCGCAACCTCAACTGGTCCATCCACCCAGTGGCAGTCAACGACCGTCGCGGCCCCACGTGGGGTGAGACGGTGGTCAAGGTCTACCAGGTCTCCCCCGCGTCGAACACCCTGAAGAGCCAGCTCTCCGAAACCCCGGATAAGGCCGTCAAGCGTACGTACTCCGGCCGGGTATGGAACGACTTTATGAAGGGCACCAACACGGAGAACGTGTGGGCCAAGGACCAGTACAACATCAACGTGGACAATGGTGTGCTTTTCGACGGCACGGACACTCCGGCCGAGGGACACACTGTCTACCAGGCGGTACCGAACGACGAGGCGTACCAGGCGCTGGATGCGATCCGTCGCGATACAAACACCACCGGTAACCGCACGACAGCCGACATCCAGGGCCGTATCAAGCGAACGGCAGACTACGTCCGGGCGCATCCCGAGAACCTCACCGTCTACTCCGCACCGGTGAAGGCGGATGGCACCTACATGCTGCGCTCGTCCTTCGACCAGGCCCGTCACGCGGACTACGTCTACATGTGGGTCGAGGACGCAGACCACAACATCAAGACAAACCTGTCGTCCTGGAACACCTCTGAGTTCCGCGCACCGGTGGGCAACGACGTCTATACCGAAAAGGGCCACGCACAGCGCTCCCTTGCCGACACCGACTGGGCGCATAACGGCCACGTGCCTGGCCAGAAGCACCTGGGCAACAATGCGAACGTTGCCACCGCCCCGCACCGCGACGGTGGCGGCAACTGGACCAACGTGAACTTCGCGTTGGCTACAAACGCTGACGGCTCCAGCCACACGGTCACCCCGGGCCAGCCCGATCGCGAGGCTGATAACGACGCGAACGATCCGACCTATGGCGGCCGCGTCGAAACGCCGCGCGGGACCGACACCGTCATCGACGGCCCGAAGAACACGGACGGCTCCGACCTTCCTGGCGACACCACCTTCGAGCAGCACCCGACTAAGCCGGTCACCGGCCCGAACGGTGAGCAGCTCCCGGGCTTCCCGGGCAAGGTAACGGTCGACCCGGGTACCGGCAAGGTCACGGTCAACCCGGACAACGGCGCTCGCGAGGGCGACTACGACATTCCGGTCAAGGTCACCTACCCGGACGGCACCACCGATACGGTCGACGTTGAGGTCACCGTCCCGGCCCGCGACAACGCGACCGAGGATCCGGACAAGTCCGATGCGGAGAACTTCGACCCGTACTACCAGCCCGCACAGGGCAAGCCGGGCGTGGGCACGAAGGTTGACCAAACCCAGGACCTGCCGAAGGGCAGCACCTTTACCCCGACCCTGCCGAACGGCTGGACCGCGTCCGAGCCGGATGAAAACGGCGACTTCACCGTCACCCCGGCGAAGAACGCTCGCCCGGGCAAGGTCGACATCCCCGTCCTGGTGACCTACCCGGACGGCTCACAGGACACCGTCACCGCGCCGTTCACCGTCCTGCCGCTGGATAAGGGCACGAACGACCCGCGTTACGAAGACACTGAGACCCCGAAGGGCGAGCCCACCGAGATCGATTCGCCGAAGAACCCGGACGGCTCCGAGCTTCCGGAGGACACCACGTTCAAGCCGGGCGAGAACGACTTCCCGGGCAAGGTCGAGGTCGACCCGGGCACCGGTAAGGTCACCGTCACTCCTGACGACGATGCAACCCCGGGCGACTACGAGATCCCAGTTGAGGTCACCTACCCGGATGACTCCGAGGAGACCACCACCGTCACCGTCACCGTCCCCGAAGACCCCAAGGACAACGGCGACGGCGGCGATACCGGCTCCTCCGACCAGGCTGCTGACAACGACCCGAGCTACGGCACCACCGAGGGCGCGGCTGGCAAGGAGACCAAGGTTTCCCAGAACGGCGACCGCGAGCTGCCTAAGGGCACCAAGATCACGGTCGCGGATGCTCCTGAGGGCTGGACCTTCGGAGAGCCCAACGAGGCTGGCGACTTCACCGTCGCCCCGGGCCCCGACGCGTTCTCCGGCACCCGCGTGACCATCCCGGTTCGCTTCACCTACCCGGACGGCACCATCGACGACACCGAGGCCGTCTTCGTGGTGACCAACGACGCAGCCGACAACGACCCTGCGTACAAGGAAACCAAGGCTCCGCGAGGCAAGGACACGCGTGTCGACGCCCCCACGAACCCGGACGGCTCCTCGCTGCCGGAGGACACGACCTTCGAGCAGGGCGACTCTGACGATTCGGACTTCCCGGGCAAGGTCACCGTCGACCCTGGCACCGGTGAGGTCACGCTCACGCCTGACGAGGACGCCACCCCGGGCGACTACACCATCCCGGTTGACATCACCTACCCGGACGGCACCGAGGAAACCATCGACCTCCCGGTCCTCATCCCGGATGACACCACCATCACCCCGCCGGACAACGGCGGCAGCGACAACGGTTCCGGTGACGGTTCGGATGACGGTTCGGACGATGGCTCCGGCGACGGTTCGGATGACGGTAAGGACAACGGCTCTACCGACGCTGTAGACAACGATCCGGCGTACTCCCCCGGGTCCGGTCCGGCGGGTACCGCGACCGAGCTGAAGCAGGATGGCGACCGTGAGCTCCCAGAGGGCACCAAGTTCGTCCTGCCGAAGGCACCGGCTGGCTGGACCTTCGGTGAGCCGAACGAGAACGGCGACTTCACGGTCACCCCGCCCGAGTCCGCTCTGCCGGGTACGGCAGTGTCTATTCCGGTCAGCGTGGTCTACCCGGATGGCTCCCGCGAGACCGTCAACGCACCGTTCGAGGTTGTTGGCACTTCCGATGACGCAACGGACAACGAGCCGGTGTACGACGGCGACACCAAGGTCGAGCCCGGTGACACCGAGACCGTCGACGCACCGCGTAACCCGGACGGTTCTGCGCTTCCGGATGACACCAAGTTCGAGCACAAG
Organism: Corynebacterium sp. NML180780; assembly: GCF_007786415.1. NCBI lineage: Bacteria > Bacillati > Actinomycetota > Actinomycetes > Mycobacteriales > Corynebacteriaceae > Corynebacterium > Corynebacterium sp. NML180780. The sequence goes on from NZ_VNKN01000001.1 coordinate 219,048, forward strand.
GACGACGATTTCCCTGGCAAGGTCGAGGTCGATCCGGGTACCGGCGAGATCACTGTCACTCCGGACGAGGACGCAAAGCCCGGCAAGCACACTGTCGTCGTGGAGGTGACCTACCCGGACGGCACCACCGACACCGTTGAAGTCCCCGTCGAGGTCATCCCGGCTGACAGCGGAGACGAGGACAAGGACGACGGTAAGGGCGGCGACAACGGTAAGGGCAGCGAGGACTCGACTTCCCAGGCTGACAACAACAACCCTGGCTACGAGAACCAGCGCGGTCTGGCCGAAACCCCGGTCAAGTTCGAGCAGAACGGCGACCGCGAGCTGCCGGAAGGCACGACGTTCGTCTTCCCGAAGTTCCCGTCCGGCTGGACCCTGGATGGTGACGCTGACACCGGTGACTTCACCATTAAGGCGCCTGCGAACACTCCGAACGGCACCGAGGTGACCATCCCGGTCATCGTTTCCTACCCGGATGGTTCCAGTGAGACGCTGTCTCCGATCTTCACCGTCGGTACCACCTCGGGCGGTTCCGATAAGCCCGGCGACGGCGGCAATACCGGCACGACCCCCGGCGGAAACACCGGCGGCAACGACACCGATGGCAAGGACCCGCAGGATAGCGACGCGCACGATCCCACCTACGGTGGCGACCGCACCACGACGCCTCGCGAACAGGACACTGTTATTGAGGGCCCGAAGAACGAGGACGGCTCCGATCTTCCGAAGGACACCACCTTCGCACCCGGTAAGCACACCTTCCGGGGCAAGGTGACCGTCCACCCGGGCACCGGCAAGGTGACGGTAAACCCGGACAAGGACGCCAAGGGCGGAAGCTACGACATCCCCGTCGTGGTGACCTACCCGGATGGTTCGAACGAAACGATCACCGTCCCTGTGCAGGTTCCGCCGCAGGTGTCCAACGGTGCGACCGTTGAGGTCAAGCCGGGCGATACCGTCACCGTTGGTGGCGACATCGACCCGAAGGATCTGCAGATCCGCTACCCGGATGGCACCATCAAGGACATCTCCGAGCTCAACCCGGGCAAGGACGCTGATGGCAACATCACCATCACTGTCCCGAAGGACTGGGCCGAAGGCACCTACGTCATCGAGACCAAGGATGGCGACCGCGTCGTGGTCATCAAGGTTTCCTCGGAGTCGCAGGGCACGACCACTGGTTCCTCGGAACTGAGCGATCGCTGCATCGCCGGTCTCGCGGGCGTCGGCATCCCGCTCCTGCTCCTGATCCCGCTCGGTGTGGCTACCCAGGTGGCTATCCCGGGTCTCGAGGAGTTCCGCGCCGAGGCTGGCAAGGCTATCGAGCAGGTGAACACGCAGATCCAGCAGCAGCTGGGTATCTTCGACGAGCAGTTCGCCCAGGCGGCACAGTCCGTGCTTGGACCGAACTTCCCGGCCCGCGAGCTCGGCACCGCAGCCGCGGCTCTGGCGCTCACCGCACTCGGTCTGCTCATCGCTGACCAGATTGCCCAGGCCTGCGCGCCTGAGTACGACGGCCTGAGCTCCAAGATTGGCGGCGGCGAAGGCGCCAAGGGGTCTTCCAGCAAGGAAGACGCGAAGAAGAACGAGGCTGATGAAAACTAGTTCCACCTAGTTGGCCGCGGCCGCCAGCATCAAACCCCCTGCACGATCGTCTAGATAGGCTTCTAGAGGATCAGGCAGGGGGTTTGTCATGCAGCGCAAACGTCGGCGATCACGCTTCAAGCGCCTCCGCTGCACTGCTTTTGCGCTGCATCACTATTCTTTACCGGCGTTTGAGGTCATCGATGGAGGCCTGCAGCCACATATCACTCATCATTTGCGCATGATGGTGTCGTTCGAGCTGCTCGGTAAGCTGATTCTGCGCGCGACGGGCTTCGGCCAACTGCCTGTTGTGCTTTTCATCCTGCTCGTACAGATTAGCTGCCTGGCTAAAATTCTGGGCCCTGCCTGCTGCAACGTACTCCCCTATTCTGCGAAGTACCGCGGAGGAAAAGTAGACATCAGGAAATCCAAGGCTGTTATAGCGCTGACGCAGTTCTCCCAGCTGTTGGGCGTACTGTTGCATCTGCGCTTCAGTCGCCCGATTCTTCGCGCGGCGTGAAGCATTCTCTCTTCCAAAAAGCGCGCGGTTCAATGTGTTGAGATTTTTGTTGTAGAGGTACAACGTGCCGAAGATGAGGCCGAAAATGAGGATCCCGCCAATAACTATGAAGAACAGCATTTCTAACACTGATTCGGGAAAATAGAATGGAGGATCCCCAGGCCGAGTGCTGTAGTTGTCGACGATTTCTCGCGCTTCCTCTTCGGAGATGTCATTGAGCGTTGCAACGAAACTGGCTTCAGACTCGGCGTATTCTTCCCACTCTGCCATGGTGCGCTTATAGGTCCGCAGCCTTGCCCAACTTTTGTACGCGTGGACGGCCCACAACAACAGTGACACAATAAATGCCCATTTCAGCACGTCAAATGTGATTTGAGGCAGGCTCCTGGGCCGCCTCAACTGGGATTTCAAGGCAGCCCACCGAGAAAGGTACTGCTCATGTTCTTGCGCTATATTGCTTGCTTCGCGGACCTGCATTGCAAGTTGTCGATTAATCATTGCCTCACTCCCTAGTCTCAAGTCAGCCTCCGCGACGCGGCTGCCACTCGCTAGGCACAATACAAGGCAAAGTGTTGCTGCACTGGTTTAAAGCTAATCGCCCCTGTTGCGAATACTTACGTGAAAGAACCCAGCCCCTCTCTCCCACCAAACACGCGAAACCCCCGCTCCCCGGTGTGAATACCGGTGGCGGGGGTGACGTCGAGAAGCGAAAGGCTCTTACTTGAGGGTGACCTTTGCGCCAGCCTCCTCGAGCTTGGCCTTTGCAGCCTCAGCGTCGTCCTTGTTTGCGCCCTCGAGGATGGCCTTCGGAGCACCCTCGACCATTTCCTTAGCGTCCTTCAGGCCCAGGCCGGAGACGATCTCGCGGACAGCCTTAATGACACCGATCTTCTTGGCGCCCGCGTCCTCGAGCACGACGTCGAACTCGTCCTTCTCTTCCTCAGCAGCAGCGTCGCCAGCAGCGCCCGGAGCGGCAGCAACAGCAGCAACCGGTGCAGCAGCGGTGACGTCGAAGACCTCCTCGAATTCCTTCAGGAACTCGGAAAGCTCGATGAGGGTCATTTCCTTGAACTGCTCAATGAGCTCGTCCTTGGACAGCTTAGCCATAATGGCATCCTTTCTGTTTGTGGGCGCTTTGGCCCGAATGTTTGGTGTGTGTAGTTAGTTCGCGTTATGCAGCGTCGTCCTGCTTGTCCTGCAGTGCAGCGACAAGGCGGGCCGTCTTGGACGCCGGAGCCTGGAACAGGCCGGCGGCCTTTGCCAAGGAGCCCTCGAAGGCACCAGCGAGCTTTGCAAGAGTGGTCTCGCGGTTGTCCATCTCGGCGATGGCATCAACCTGAGCAGCATCGATGGCATTGCCATCCATGTAGCCGCCCTTGATCACGAATGCGTCGTGATCCTTGTTGAACTTCTTCATGACCTTCGCAGCGTCGACAGCCTCGCCCTTGATAAAGGCGATAGCGGTCGGGCCGACAAGAAGATCGTCGAGACCCTCGATGCCCTGCTCGTTAGCAGCGATCTTGATGAGGGTGTTCTTGGCGACGTGGTATTCGACGTCGAAGCCGAGCTCACCGCGCAGTTCCTGCAGCTGACCAACGGTCAGGCCACGGTACTCAGTCAGCACGATCGAGCTAGCCGCCTCGAACTTCTCCTTCAGAACCTTGAGCTCCTGCTCGTTCTTCGGGTTAGCCATGTACACACGCCTCCTTCCAATTCTTCATGTCCTTCAATCCGCCCGGAGCATTTCGCTTCTCGACGCTCACACGTCCCAAAGAAAAATGCCCCGTGCAGAAGCACGAGGCACCCTGAAAGGCAAGCCACGTTTCTCCTGCGTGGGCCGATCCCTGGAGTGGGATTCCTTCGACTCTGCGGTGGCAGAGTGACCGACGGTCTTCGGTGAAACTTGAGCACGGGTTTTCACCCGTTCAAACTTCGCGTCGTACGTTAGTCGGTCCCCTGCCAAAACACCAAATCGCGCCTACACTCCCGACGATTCCGCCGCGTCCGCGCTGGAGCTCCCCGGTTTCGGGGCGTGCCGCAGCATCTTCGCCGCCGCCGTGAAGAGCACGATGCCGCCGAGCAGAGCCATCAGGCCCACGCCGAGAATGAGTCCTCCCCAGAAGCCGCTGGCGGTCGTGCCCTGCGAGGTCGCGACCTGCGCCTGCGCTGCATCCTCGCCGCTATCACCATCGCTGTCGCTTCCGCGCTTCGGCTTCGTGCCGTCGAAGGAGGACACGATCCCACCGGAACCGCTGCCGGTGGTCTTTTCGCCGGAGCCGTGGTCAGGCTTCGCGGGCGTCGTTGTTTGCTTCTTCGGTGTTGTCTGCTTCGTCGGTTTCTGCTTCTTCGGCGCCGACTTGCCCTGGGCACTGCTCGTCTTCGCCGGTGTGTGCGTCCGGGCACCTCCCCGGCTACCCGGGGCACTGCCCGGTCTCTCCGAGCCGCTGCCGCCGGCGGAGGCGCTGACCCGCTGCTTGTTTGCCGGGGCGGCCGCGCCACTTCCCCGCCTGCTGGGAGCACTCTGAGCCGGTGCCGGCGGCTTCGGCGACGTCAGCTGTGGTGCCGGCGGCTTCAGCGACGTCGTCGCGACGGCATCCTTACCCCCACCACGCAGGTGCGCGAAGAACGGCCCTGCTTTCTCCCCGAAGGCGCCAAACTCCTTGTCCACGGAGCGGATCCCCTTGGCCAGGGCCCCCACCCACGTGTCCGAGCTGCCGGCACCAGAATCGGCGCCGGGCTCGTCGCTGGTATTGGCACAGTCGGTGTCGTCAAGCGATGCGTACCCGCTCGACGCGTACTCCTTCGCCTGCGCCACTGCGGAGTCGCCCACGGCAAACGCCGCGGTCAGCTCCTTCGAGAACGCCTCGCCCGAGCTGGCGGTGCCCTCGAAGCGGAACGTCGCGGAGTAGAGGCCGTCCTTGGTAAAGCCGAACGCCTGGTGGTCGTGGTCGTTGACCCCGTACTCCAGCGCGGTCGCAGCGTCACCGGAATCGAGCTCCAGTGTCGTGCCACCGAGCGACTCGTGCCAGGAGAAGATCCGCCCGGGGCCTTCCACATCCTTCATGGTCACCTTCACGTTGCTGCCTGGTGCCAAGCTGTCCTGCGTCAGCCGCGTCGTGGAAAACCCGAGCCACGGCAGGCCCTTCACCTGCGCCTGTGGCAGCACCCACATGGATTCGGGTTCGCCGGGGAAGCTTGCGCGGAAGTTCGCCGGGATCTTCGTTCTCGCCGCGTCGGGCACCTCGAACAGGAACGTGCCGGAGTCGCGCGGGGTCGGCGAGCGCGGATCGCTGTCATCGATGAGCTTCGCCTCAATGCCGCCGTCATCCACCAGTCCCATATCCATGTGGCCAGCGCTGATCAGCGCCTCCGGCTTGGTGCGCAGTGCGCGCGCCGCCTCGCAGCGCCCCTCGTCCGGTCGCGTCGCGCTGGGCTGCTCGCTTGTCGACGCCACCGCACCCCCGCCCGGCGCGGAGCCATCATCAGGTTCTCTGCTGGGTTCTTGACTGGGTTCGCCTTCCTCCGGAAGCAGCTGCACCGTGGTCAGCGGCGCGCTCTCGCCGGTGCCACCGGTGCCAGCATCCGCGCCAGCACCGCCGTCCTCAACGCCCTGCCCCGGGTCGCCGCCAACATAGTTGGTCACTTTGCGCAGTTCGGTGGTGGTGCCGTCGGCCAGGCCCACATCGCCGTCATCGCCGACGAGCCAGTATTGGGTGATGGGCTTGGTGTGCTGCGGCGTGCCGTCGATAAGCGAGGCCCTGCCCTGCCACGTCAAGGCGTAGATGCCGGGCTTGGAAAAGGCCCAGTTGAAGTGGCCGTGCGCGCCGACTTCGTAGTCGACCGTGCGGGCCTGCGGGTCAGCACTATTGAAGACGATTTCCGCGGGCGAGATGGCATTTTTGAAGAAGATGTGCACGTCGCCGGGGCCCTCGATGTCTGTGAGGTCGAAGTGCATGAGGTCGTCCTCGAAGTTGCTGGGAATGGCGGACGGGTCGCCCTCGTGGGCGGGATCGAAGGCGCCGAGACCCGACCAGATGGGGCGCCAGTTGTCGGCCCAGTCCACGGACTGCGGTGCGAGCCACACGGTATCGCCGGGCTGACCAAGGAAGTCGAGCGAGCCGTCGTCCGGGATCTGGATGCGGGAGACCTCGTTGCCGTCCGGATCGGCGTCGCGCGGCAGGCGGAAGCAGACATCGTCCTGGTTTACGACCTGCTGCCCGTCCACTGCCATGACGGTGAGGTCCCCGCCGACGCGGGTGCCGTAGAGCGCGTCGTTGTGGGAGTGATAGAGCAGCTTGCGGCCTGCGCAGGGGTGCGTCTTGCCGTCGCGGCCTGCCCACGGGGTATCGGCCGGCAGGTCGACGCCAAAGCCGGCATCGCCGGGCACGTGGCCAGTGTCGGTCAGCTCGGCGGCGGCAGCCACCGGAAAGCTGGCAACAACGAGCGCCGTCGCGGCGACGAGTCTGAGCAGTCGCATCTAGACGGTCTCCTTCCGCGGCGTCCGGCCCGGCGCGCGCAGCACCCCGCGGCGCGGCGCGAACAGCCAGCTCAACCCGAAGATCGCGGTCACACACAGAACGATCGTGGCGCCCGTGGGCGAGTCGAAGGACCAGGCCAGCCACACGCCGAGGACGCTGCCGACGATGCCGATCAGCGCGGCCAGCACCATCATCGTCTCCAGGTTGTCCGTGAACAGGCGCGCGGCGGACGCGGGCGTGACCAGCAGCGCAATGACCAGAATGTTGCCAATGGTCTGCACCGAAATCACCACGGCAGCGGTCACGCACAGGTAGAGCACCAGGTCGAGCGCGGCCACGGGCAGATTCATCGCACGCGCGGTCTCGCGATCCAGCGCCACCGCGGTGAGCCACGGCCGCAGCGCCGCAACCAGCGCAATGATCACCGCGCCGGTCACGCCGCTCACCCACAGGTCGCGCACGCTTACGCCAGTCAGGGAGCCAAAAAGAAATGCGCTTAACGACGCCGTGTAGCCCTCGACCCGCGAAATAATCACCAACCCAAACGCGAACGCCGCGGCGAACACGATGCCGATGATCGCGTCCTCCTTGATCGTCCTGCGCTGCGACAGCACGGCGATCACGACGGCGACGACCGCCCCGGCCACAGCCCCGCCGAGCAGCACCGAGGCGTGGAGCGCGAACGCGATGGCCACCCCCGGAAAGACCGCGTGGGCGACGGCGTCGCCGATGAACGCCATCCCGCGCAGTACCACGAAGCAGCCCACCACGGCGCACAGCACCGAGGCCAGCACCGCCGCCACGAGCGCGCGGGGCAAGAACGCGAGCTGCGGGTTGGCCACGTCAGCGAGGAACTGCAGGAAACCGATCTCAAGCATGCGTGGCCTCCTCGGCGCGGTGTGGTTGGGCTCGTTGCACGTGGGTCTGCAGGGCGGCCAGCCAGGGCGATTCCGGCCCAACCCCAAACGTGTCCATCCACGGTTGGGTGTCGCACAGCTGTCCGGGGGCCGAGTCGGCCACGACCCCGCCGCGGAAGAGGATGAGGCGGTCGCAGGAATCGACGGCCTCGACGATGTTGTGCGTGGACATGACGATGGAGATGCCGTGGCCCGCCAACTCGCGGAACAGGGCGAGCAGCTGCTCGGTGGACGGGATGTCCAGGCCGGTGAACGGCTCGTCGAGGAAGAGGGCCCGGGGTTTGCGCACGAGCGCGCGGGCGACCAGAACGCGCTGGCGCTGCCCGCCCGAGAGGTCCGCGATGGGGCGCGCGGACAGCTCGGTGAGGTTGACGCTGTCCAGGGCGTCCGCGACGGCGTCGCGCTCCGCGGCGCCCGCGCGCTTGTACCAGGGCCGCAGATCCAGCGTGGCGTTGAGCACCGCGGACGCGACGTCGATGGGAAAATCCCAGGCCACGTCGTGACGCTGCGGGACATACCCCACTGCCTTGCGCACCTGCGCGCCGGTGCGCCCGGCGACGCGCACCGTGCCGCGCGCGCCAGGGATCAGGCCGAGCATGGCGCGCAGCAGCGTCGTTTTGCCCGCCCCGTTCGGCCCGAGCAGTCCGACAAACTGTCCGCCCAGAATGTCCAGGTCAACGCCGTCGAATACTGCGCGCCCCGGGTACCCGGCGCTAAGTCCCGAGACCCGAATCAGCGCATCTTGACTGCTCGCGGCCATTACGCGCGCCCCTTCCGCGAACGCACGATCAACAGGGCCACCAGCGCGACGACGAGCACGCCAATCCCCAGGGCGACGAGGAGCCCTGCGTTGCTGCCAGCAGATGAGCCCGCGGCAGCATCCGCAGCGCCGTCCGCGGCATCATTCTCGGCGCCCTTCTCAGCCCCGCGCCACGGGCCGGGGAACTCGGCCGCCTGCGCCTCGGCGGGGTCGGTATCGCTGCCTACCGCGATGCGCACGACTTCCTCGTCGGTGTGGGTGTTGCCCTCGTTGTCCTTCACCACGGCGCGAACGCCCACCAGCTGCACGCCCGGCTGGGTAAACACCCAGTTGGCGTGGGTGTGCGTATTCGGCTCCACCCACATCGGCTGCGTGCCGTCTTCGCGCGAGGACCACAGCAGCTGCGGCTCGTGGAACCCGCCCGGCTGCAGGAAGAGCGAGAAGTCGCCGTCGCCCTCGTGCCCGCCGAACTCCAGGCTCACGCCGTTTGAGGAGCGCTCCAGCAGCGACGGCGACTGCGTATTCCACCCCAGCCAGGGCACACCCTGCACCTCGGTCTGCGGGATCACCCACACGTCATCGCCCGCGCCCGCGCCGGTGAAGTCGAAGGCTCCAGTGTCGGGCAGGGTCTGTTTGGCGTCGTCGGAGACCTGAAAGACGACGTCGTTAAGCCTGCGCCACACGGGCGGGTCCTGCGAGTCGTCGCGTGCGAGGAAGGTGAGCTCGTCGCCGTCGAAGGTCGCGCCGAGGTCGACGTGGCCCGCGGAGATCACGGCCTGCTCGCCGGCGGGCGCGATCGCCTCGTCGCTGCGCACCGTCTGCTGCAGCGCGGGGTCATTGTCCATCCCCTGTGCGCCAGCAACGGGCGCGAGCGCGGTCGCCGCGGCGAGGGTGAGGGCTGCAAGTTGAAGTTTCATGTCAGGGTTCCTTTCTTATGGCGCAAGGCAAGTGCTTATCGACGCCGCGTTTTCTTCTACAAAGTGCACATACGTATCCGCGGGCCCCTCCCCCGGCGGGTCGAGGGTGTCGCCCCAGATCGGGCAAACCTGGATTCCCAGGTGCGCCGCCGTCTCCGTGAGCACGCTGCTGCTGCCTTCCAGCTGTGGTTCCAGAAAGACCGCGGGGACGTGCAGGTTTTCCAGCGTGCGGGTAAAGGCGATGACGTCGCGGGGGCTCGGCTCGATACTGGGGTTCGGCGTGACAAACCCGGCGATGCGCAGCCCGTAGGCCGCGCCCAGGTAGGAGTAGCCGTGGTGGGTGGTCACCAGGTTGCGGTTCGCCTCCGGGATGCGCTCCACCGCCTGCCGCATCGTCTGGTCCGCAGCGTCCAGCTGCGCGAGGTACGCGGTGGCATTGCGGGCGTAGTCCTCCGCGTTGGCGGGGTCGGCGGTGCTGAGCTCGTCGCGCACCACCTTGACCACGGCTTTCACCGCGGCAACGTCGTGCCAGAAGTGCGGGTCCAGCTCGCCGTGGACGTGGTTGCCCAGCACCGCCTGCGGCAGCAGGTAGGTCTCCTCCCCGGGGTTGCCCAGGAAACGGAAGGCACGCTCCGGCGGGACGGGCTGCAGCGTGGTCGTCGGCACCGCGATCACGGCGTCGGCCGGGTCGAGGTCGCCCAGGTCGTCATCACGCAGGGTGAGGCGGGTCTCGCCGTCGCGGAGCGTGGTGGTGATGTCCACGTGCCCCTGGTCCAGCACCGTTTTTCTGGGCGTCACTTGGGCCGGGTCCTGGCCGACGACCACCGTGAACGTGTCCTCGGCCTCGCCGCGGGTTGCCGCATCTTCCACGGAGTCACGGACCTCACCGCGCATGGTCAGCTCGTACACTCCTGGCTCGGAGAACGCCCAGCTGACGTGGGTGTGCGCGTCGACAGGCAGCACCGTCGAGTCGTTGGTGTCAATGCCGTCGTGGGAATCGAACACCACCTCGGGGGTGCCGAAGGTGCCGAGGATGAAGGCGTAGGCATTGCCGGGGCCGTGGGCGTCGATAAGCGAAAGCTCCGTCACCCCGGTTGGTGGCAGGGACTTGCCGGTGTCCACACGGAGGCCGAGCCACACGGTGTCCAGGCTGGCGTCCTCGACGAGCGGGATTGGCGAGAACCCGTAGCGCTGCGCCTGCTCCGCGACCGGCACGACGGGCACCGTCTCGCGGACGGTGGAGTCGATGGTGTGGGACAGCGATTGTGGCTCGAGCAGCAGACCGTTGGTAAATACGGCGTCGGCGTAGGCGATGTCGCGGGTGGCGTGCAGGCTCGGTTCGTAGGTGTGCGGGTCGACCCCGCGTCCCATCAGCGAGGTCACGGTCGCATCGTCGCCCGCGACGTTGCTCACCACGTCCGCGAGGATCGAGGTGGACGCGACGACGTTGAGGGTGCCGTCGTCGCCCTGGGTACCGCTCGCGCTGCCGCAGCCGCCCAGCGATGCGGCCAACGCGACGGCGACGCACGCGTCGGCAGCACGGGTGGTCGCGCGCCTCACTTGGTGGCCCCAAGCGCGGCGAGCAGGCGGCGTCGCAGCGCCGTGTCCAGGCAGAGCATGCCGCCGCCGAAGACGAGCACGCCAATCCCCAGCACGGCGATGGGCAGCGTCATCACGGTTGGGCCGGTCTCGGCGAGCCCGCCGCTGCGGGACCCGGACGCTGGACGCTGAGCTCCCCCGGCGGCCGCGCTTTCGCTGCCGGAATCTGCGGAGCCTGCGGGGCCTGCGGAGCCAGTGCCGGCTGCGCCCGCGCCACCGCAGTCCCCCTCCGCGTCGTATACGGAGCCGAAGTCGAAGTGGCCGTCGTCGGCGTTGCCGGAACCGCCCACCTCGAAGGTGAGCGTCGCGGCGCCGCTGAGTTCAGTGCCGTCCTTCGCAGTGGCGGTGTGGCGCACGGTCACGTGGTAGGTACCTGGGGCGCTAAAGACCCAGTTGGGGTGCACGTGCGAGTTCGCCGGAATGGTGTGGGCGCCCTGCGCGGTGCCGTGCTCGGCGCGGAACCACTCCTCGCCCACGATCTTGCCCAAGCCACCTTGGGTGAACACGAACATGTTGCCGGGCCCGTCGAAGTCGGTGACCTCCCACGTCACCTCGCCGGTGGTGTGCTCCAGCAGGGACTCGTGCTGCGTGTTCGCACCCAGCCACGGCACACCGGCCTGCTGGGTCGCGCCGATCATCCAGGCCTCTCCGGCCGGGATCGGTCCGACGTCCTCGGGCAGTGTGGTCGTTGCGGCGTCGCCCAGCCCGAAGACCATCGTGGCGGGGTCGTTCCACGTCGCAGGCACCTGTCGGTCGTCCTTCACCTGCGGGCTCAGGGCCGGCTTGCAGGACCCGCTTGCCTCGGCGGTTGCGGCCTCAGGGCCCTCGGCGGGCTCGGCAGGCTCGCCAGCGTAGGTCTCCACCCGGTGCGACGCCTCCGGCTCGTCCGTGTCAGCCAAGCCACCGAGCGCCGAAGTGTCATCACTCCGCGTCGCAGAGTCCGCCGGAGTCGGTGTTGTCTCCGCCGCGTCGCCCTCCCCCACCATCCAGGTGTAGGTCGCCTCGTTCGATTTCGCGCCGCCCGCGTGCGCCACGACCCGCATCGTGTAAGTGCCGGGCTCGGTGAACAACCAGTTTGCGTGCGCGTGCGCAGGAGTGTCCTGGTGGATGGTCGCGCCTGCGTTGAGGGCGAGGGTGGCGTCGTCAAGCACTGGCCCAACGCCGCCGAGCCCCTGCGCCTGGAAAAGGTACACCTCGCCTGGTCCGGAGACGTCAAGGAATTCGATGTCAATGTCGCTGATCCCCGCGCCGGCGAGCGCCTGCGTGTCCCAGCCCGGCCAGATGAGGTCCGACTGCTGCGTCTGCGGGAGCAGGTAGCCTGGCGCGCCAATCCCGTCGACACTCTCGGTGTCGGCGGTATAGGCCTGCTCGCCGACAACAAGGGTGACGTCTTCGGGGGCGTGCTGCACATGCGACCCCGTCACGTCCTCCTGCAGGCTCAGCGCAATCCCGTCGCCGTCGGGGCGCACCGCAAACGCGTCGATGTGCCCGGTATCCAGGCTGAGCTCCGCCGCGTGCGCGATCGGCGCGAGAAACACCAGCAACAGCGCAGAGAGTATCGACGCCACCTTGCGTCGCCCACAAGTCACTCCGAAGATTTCCACTTAATGAAGACTATTTTCATTAATCGCGCATGGCAAGTCGCCCAGGTGAGCAAACAAAAAACGCCCCGGGCCAGACTTGAAAAAGTCCGGCGCCGGGGCGCTCAGTGTGCGCGAGGCTTAAGCCTTGGTGGCGTAATCCTTCTGCACGGAGGCGTCAACCGGGACGCCCGGGCCCTGGGTCGCGGAAACCACGATCTTCTTCAGGTAGATGCCCTTGGCGGATGCCGGCTTCAGGCGCAGCACCTCGTCGAGGAGCGCGCCGTAGTTCTCGGCGAGCTGCTCAGCGGTGAAGGATGCCTTACCAATCAGCGCGTGCAGGTTCGCTGCCTTGTCCACGCGGAAGGCAATCTTGCCACCCTTGGACTCCTGGACAGCCTTTGCGACGTCCGGGGTAACCGTGCCGGTCTTCGGGTTCGGCATGAGACCACGCGGGCCGAGGACACGAGCGACGCGACCGACCTTGGCCATCTGGTCCGGCGTTGCGATGGCAACGTCGAAGTCGAGCTGGCCGTTGTTGATCTGCTCGATGAGCTCGTCGGTGCCAACGATGTCGGCGCCAGCTTCCTGTGCCTTGGTGGCGTTCTCGCCCTCAGCGAAGACTGCGACGCGGACGGTCTTACCGGTGCCGTGCGGCAGGTTGACGGTGCCGCGGACCAGCTGGTCAGCCTTGCGCGGGTCGACGGACAGGCGCATGGCGACGTCGATGGTGGCGTCGTAGTTCTTGGAGGAGGTCTCCTGCGCCAGCTTCACCGCGTCGAGCGGGTGGTACAGGGCGTCGCGGTCGACCTGTGCGAGGGTCTCGTTGTAACGCTTGGACTTCTTAGCCATGTTGCGTTCCTTTCTTCGTATGTGATGTCAGGAGTGGTGGTACGGGCCTGGCCGGCCCTCCCACCTGCGTCGAGCGGGTTTACTTCTCGACGGTGATGCCCATGGAACGGGCGGTACCAGCGATGATCGCGGCGCCAGCCTCGATGTCGCGGGCGTTGAGGTCCTTCTTCTTGGTCTCAGCGATCTCCTTGCACTGATCCCAGGTCACAGAGCCGACCTTCTGGGTGTGCGGGACGCCGGAGCCTTTCTTGATGCCCGCAGCCTTGAGCAGCAGGGACGCTGCCGGCGGGGACTTCAGGATGAAGTCGAAGGAGCGGTCCTCGTAGACGGTGATTTCCACCGGGATGATGTTGCCGCGCATGGACTCGGTGGCGGCGTTGTAGGCCTTGGTGAACTCGACGATGTTCACGCCGTGCGCACCGAGCGCCGGGCCAACCGGCGGTGCCGGGTTCGCCATGCCTGCCTCGATGTGCAGCTTGATCAGGCCAGTGACCTTCTTCTTAGCCATCGTTAAACCTCAATTCCTTGGTACAGCGCCCCGCCCACGATGTTTGGCGGCACGCTTCCGGATGCCCCGCTTTCCCGGAGCCACCGGGGAGACGAATAGAAAACGTCGCGCAGCCCTTGTGCGGGCACGCGCGACGTTTTACCTTACGGCAGGTGGGGCGCAAGAAGCAAAACGCTTCTCGACGCCACGCCTACATAATCCGCTCGATCTGGTCAGCCGTGAGCTCGACCGGAGTTTCGCGGCCGAAGATGGACACCAGCGCCTGGATCTTGCCTGTCTCCTCGTCGATCTCGGAGATCGTACCCGCAACGGACGCGAACGCGCCCGACAGGATGGTGACGGCCTCGCCCACCTTGTAGTCGTGGGTGACCTTCGGCTTCTCTTCCTCCTCCGGCATCGCGATGACGGTCTCGCCCTCCGCATTCGCGACGCTCTTGCCCTCAACCGGCTCCGCCTTCGGCATGAGGAACTTCGCCACATCGCGGTGCTTCACCGGCGTCGCGTTGCCCTCGTTGCCCACGAAGCTGGTCACGCCCGGGGTCTCGCGAACCACGGACCAGGCAGCGTCGTTCATCTCCATGCGCACCAGGACGTAGCCCGGCAGCAGCTTCCGCTTCACCAGCTTGCGCTTGTCGTCCTTCTTCTCCAGCACCTGCTCGATCGGCACGACCACGTCGTAGATGGAGTCCTCCACCTCGAGCGTCTGGATACGCATCTCCAGGTTGGTCTTCACCTTGTTCTCGTAGCCCGAGTAGGACTGGATGATGTACCACTCGCCCGGCAGCTTCTTCAGCTCGCGGACGTAAGCGCGCAGGCGGGCGCGGTACTCGCTGTCCGCTTCGGCCGCGGAATCGTCGCCAAGCGCCGCGGCGGCAGCTGCCTCGGCATCTCCCTCGGCACTCTCCGCGCCCTCGGTGGCCTCCTCGCCCTCGGTGCCTTCCGTCTCCGGGTCAGTTTCCTCGGTGACCGGGGCACCCTCGTCGACCATCTCGAGCTCTTCCTCCTGCTCGGAGGGGGCCTCCGGCTCGGCAGAGTCGGCCTGCTGCTCAGCCAGTTCCTCCTCGGGGTCGGTCTGATCGGTGACGGGCGCGCCCTCGTCGATCATTTCCAGCTCGTTTTCCTCGACCGTGTTCAGGGCGTCGTTGTTTTCCACTGCCATGGTCCGTCTCCTTTATCTCCGTAAATTCCCCGCCCTAGCGTACTCACGTTGGTGGTTCGCGCGCGGTGGGACAAAAACTTATCCCGCCCCTCGGAGTCCGAGGAAGCGGGATATTAAGTAACCGTTCGCATTATAGCTAACGAATGAAGATCCATTCAACCAGCAGGCTAGCCAGGCTGTCGGTGCCCCACACCATGACGGTCAACACGATCAGGAAGGCAAACACGATGAGTGTGTAGTTGAGCATCTCCTTGCCGGTCGGCCAGATGACCTTGCGCATTTCGGAGACAACCTCGCCCGGGAATGCTGCGGCGCCGTTCTTCTTCTCGGCGTCATCGCCATCGCGCTTCGCGGGGGTGCGCTTCTCTTCGTAGGAGTCGGTGGAGATCGGAGACGCCCCGCCCAGCTGACGCTTACCGGTTGGCCGTGCCGGGTTCTGACCGTTGGGGTTAGTCAAGAAAACTCCTCCACATTCATACTTTGGCAGGGGCGACAGGACTCGAACCTGCAACCTACGGTTTTGGAGACCGTTGCGCTACCAATTGCGCCACGCCCCTAGGTCCCTGCGTTGTAAACAATTACAGGGGCCTAACCCTACCACGAACGCCGGAGCATCCGCTTGAGGTGAGTAGCGATGGAGAGAATTGAACTCTCGACACAACGATTATGAGTCGTTTGCTCTACCACTGAGCTACACCGCCATGTGTTTGCCTTACGCAAACAACAGAGCCCCCTGACAGAATCGAACTGTCGACCTTTTCCTTACCATGGAAACGCTCTGCCGACTGAGCTAAGGGGGCACAGCCTCTTTGTTGTGAGTCTCACCTTTCGGTGTGACCCGCTCCGTTGAAGCCTTAAGAAGATTAACCCGATAGCGTTAAAGAACACAAATCGCCACTACAGGACGGGTTTTTAGGCCGTTTTTCACACGCTTATAAACGCTACCGGAGCCCTGCGCATTGGAGACGCGACCGTGCGCTCCTCCACGCGGCGGCGGTACCGTGCCTCCGGCGCTGCAGGCGCCAATGTCGCTGCCGCGGGTCGCTGTGGCGAGGGATAGTTCAGGCTGCCGCCTACTAGACGAGAACCCCGTGACGAGGATGCGACAAAATCCCCGCACCCTCGTCATCCTGATCTCGTCTCTTATACACATCTGACGTTGCCGACGCAGAGCAGAGTGCATCTCTTGTTGTATTGCAGACGTCTTAGAAAAAAGAAAATAGA